>JBJOPA010000042.1:0-13598 GCA_046051005.1 Bacteroidota bacterium | reverse complement strand
TGCTTTTTTTCAAGGCATTGTTTGTTTTGAATTTTGTAAAATAAAAATATGGAAGATAATTCAAGGATTGTAGCCGTCAACATCGAAGAGCAGATGAAAACTGCTTACATTGACTATTCGATGTCGGTGATTGTAAGTCGTGCCTTGCCCGATGTTCGTGACGGTCTGAAACCCGTTCACCGTCGCGTGTTGTTTGGCATGTCAGAGTTGGGCGTTCATTACAACAAATCTCACAAAAAATCGGCGCGTATCGTGGGCGAAGTGTTGGGTAAATATCACCCGCACGGCGACAGCAGCGTCTATGACACGATGGTTCGTATGGCACAAGATTGGTCGTTGCGCTATCCTTTGGTGGACGGTCAGGGCAATTTTGGTTCGATGGACGGCGATTCGCCCGCAGCCATGCGTTACACGGAAGCGCGTTTGCGCCGCATCAGCGACGAATTGTTAGACGAAATCAACAAAGATACCGTTCGTTTTGCCCCAAATTTTGACGATTCATTAGAAGAACCAACGGTTTTGCCTGCGCGTTATCCCAATTTATTGGTCAACGGCGCAACGGGCATCGCGGTGGGTATGGCAACCAATATGTTGCCCCATAATTTGTCAGAAATCATAGACGGAACCGTCGCGTTGATTGACAACGGAGACCTAACTGTCACGGAATTGATGCAATTTATTACGGCTCCCGACTTTCCGACGGGCGGCATCATTCACGGCATCGAAGGCATCAGAGAAGCATTTGAAACAGGTCGCGGGCGCGTAGTCGTGCGCGGACGAGCAGAAATAGAAACCGTCGGCGGACGCGAAACCATCATCATCACCGAAATTCCGTATCAAGTCAACAAAGCCATGTTGGTTTCAAAAATTGCGGATTTGGTGAACGAAAAACGCATCGAAGGCGTGTCGGACGTGCGCGACGAATCCGACAGAAACGGCGTGCGCGTCGTGGTCGAAGTCAAACGCGATTCGGCGGCAAATGTCGTTTTGAACATGCTCTACAAACTTACGCCTTTGCAATCGAGCTATGGCGTAAACAACGTTTGCTTGGTCAACGGTCGCCCGATGATTTTGAATTTGAAACAAATCATCGAAGAATTTATTAAATTCCGATTAGATGTCATCGTTCGACGCACCAATTTCGACCTCCGAAAAGCCCGCGAAAGAGCGCATATTTTAGAAGGTTTTTATGTCGCATTGGACGATTTGGATAGAATCATTACCTTGATTCGACAATCCAAAAACGTCGAAGACGCTTCTATCGCCCTCACAACTTCCACTTTCAAACTCACCGAAGCCACCGCAACGCTCATCGGCGTAAACGACGAATCGGGCGCGTTGAAAATGACCTATAACTTGTCAGACATTCAAGCAAAAGCCATTCTCGAAATGCGTTTGCAACGTTTGACAGGCATGGAACGCGACAAAGTAAAAGGCGATTATGAAGAAACACGCCGCATCATTGCCGATTTGGAAGACATTTTGAGCAGCGAACCACGTCGCCGATTGATTATCAAAACCGAATTGGGCGAAATAAAAGACCGTTTTGGCGACAAAAGACGCACCGCCATCGAAGCCGCAGAAGGCGAAATTTCGATGACCGATTTGATTTCTAACGAAGAAATGGTGGTCACGCTTTCGCATCTTGGCTATGCAAAACGCACCAATATTGCCGAATTTAAGGCGCAAGGACGCGGCGGACGCGGCAGTCGAGGCGCAAAAACACGCAATGAAGATTTCTTGGAACACATGTTCATCGCGTCGGCACACGACTATCTCATGTTCTTCACCAATCGCGGAAAATGTTATTGGTTGAGAGCTTACGAAATTCCAGAGGGAACCAAAACCTCGACGGGACGAAATTTGCAAAACATTTTGAGTCTGCAACCCGACGAAAAAGTACGCGCTTATGTCAAAATTAAAGATTTGACAGACGTGGAATTTATCAACAATAATTACATCGTTTTCTGTACCAAAAACGGACAGATTAAAAAAACGTTGGTCGAAGATTATTCCCGCCCGCGTGCAAACGGAATTTTGGCGATTGGCATTGCAGACGACGACGAATTGTTGGAAGCAAAACTCACCAATGGCAACAACGAAATTTTGTTGGCAAATCGAAATGGTCGCGCCATTCGTTTCAACGAATCTCGCGTCAGAAAAATGGGACGAACCGCAAGCGGCGTTATCGGCATGCAAATTGACGAGGGCGGAAAAGATGCCATCGTCGGCATGATTTGCGTTGACCCCGAAGACAAAGAGCAAAGCATCTTGGTCGTTTCTGAAAATGGATACGGAAAACGTTCAGAATTGGACGATTATCCCGTTCAAAACAGAGGCGGAAAAGGCGTGCGAACCATCAAAGTCACCGAAAAAACGGGTACACTCGTCACCATCAAAACCGTTCGAGATGTTGATGATTTGGTGATTACCACCAAATCGGGCATCACCATTCGTTCGAGTGCTGACAATATCCGCGTAATGGGACGTTCCGCGCAAGGCGTGCGTGTCATTCGACTCGACGACGGCGAAGAAATTGCAGACGTAGCACTCATCAGAGACGGAGCCACCATGCGAGAAGAAGCCGCCGCAGAACTCGCCGCTTTTGAAGCCGCAGAAAATGCGACACTCGAAAATGGCGAAACAACCGCAGAAGACGCAACAGAAATTGGCGAAAACAACGAATCACCAACAACTGATGCACCAATTATAGAAGAATAAGAAATAAAATTCTTTCATAAAAAACGTTTCGCGCAAGCGAAGCGTTTTTTTTTTATCTCTTTTTTATCCAAATTTTTAAATCATTTTGATTTTATATAAAAAATAAAATCAATTCATTTTCACGCTCTTATTCAAATTTTCTAAATATTTTTCAAGAAAAAATGCGGGTTCTACGCTTTTTTTTTACTTTTGCTGACTGCAAAATGCCCCCCCCCAGTATATTTGCCTTTTTTTTCATTTTTTTTGTTATTTTTAATTGTTTTTTCTTATGGATTCAGTGCTTTCTCCACAACTTATTTTGGGTTTAATTGCGGCTTATTTTGTGATGTTGATTGCGATTGCCTATTTCACAAGTCGTGGCGCGTCGGACAATCATTCGTTTTTTATGGCAAAACGCCAATCGCCTTGGTATTTGATTGCCATCGGCATGATTGGCACGTCTATTTCGGGCATCACGTTCATTTCCGTTCCCGGTTGGGTGGCGGCGCGTTCGATGTCGTATATGCAAACCGTGATGGGCTTTTTTGTCGGTTATATCATCATTTCTTTTGTTTTGATGCCCATGTATTATCGCCTCAATTTGGTTTCGATTTACACCTATCTCGAAAGACGATTAGGCATTGCGTCTTACAAAACGGGTTCGGCATTTTTCTTGATTTCTCGCACCGTTGGTTCGGGTTTTCGGCTCTATTTGGCTGCCATGATTTTGCATAAATTCGTCACCGAAGCATTGGGCGTTTCTTTTGCCATGACCGTTTTTGTAACCATCGCCCTCATTTGGTCTTACACGTTCAAAGGTGGCGTAAAAACTATTATTTGGACAGATTTGATTCAGACCTTATTTTTAATCGGTGCATTAGTAATGACTTTAATAATGTTGGGCGACCGATTGGGAATGGACATCGGCGGCATCATCAACACCGTGAAAGCCAGTCCGCGTTCTCAAATATTCTTTTTTGACAATGGTTGGGGCGACCCAAAAAACTTTTTCAAGCAATTTCTGTCGGGCATATCCATTTGCATCGTCATGTCGGGGCTTGACCAAGACATTATGCAAAAAAATCTGACCGTCAAAACCCTAAAAGGAGCGCAAGTCAATATGTTGAGTTACGGTTTGTTGCTCAGTCTCATCAATTTGTTGTTCCTAACGTTGGGCATTTTATTGTATATGTATGCCGATTCAAAAGGCATTCAACTCCCATTGAAAGCCGACGGAAAACCCAATACCGACCTTTTGTTTCCCACCATTGCGTTGCAACATTCGTCTTGGATGATTGGTGTAATGTTTATGTTAGGCATCATCGCCTCCACTTACGCGAGCGCGGATTCGGCGTTGACTTCGCTGACCACCGCATTTTGTATTGATTTTCTCGACTTCGGAAAAAAAGCAGACAATGACCCGACCGCTCAAAGAACGCGCACTTGGGTACATTTGGGTTTTTCCGCTTTGTTGTTCGTCATCATCATGATTTTTTATAAAATCAATGACAATTCGGTCATCGAAGCCATTTACAAGGTCGCCAGTTACACCTACGGACCGTTGTTGGGCTTGTTTGCCTTCGGATTTTTGACGAAATGGAACATCTATGACAAATATGTTCCCATCGTTTGCATTGCGTCGCCGATTATTTGTTATATTTTAAATACCAATTCGCAGGCGTGGTTCAATGGTTATAAATTTGATTTTGAATTGTTGATTGTCAATGGTTTGATTACTTTCTTCGGATTGTGTTTGTTAATTGACCGCAATAAAAAAGGAACCTTTAATCCTCAACATTAAAGATTTATAAATCATTTTCATTAAAAAATCCTTTCACATGTATAAAATGTGTGAAAGGATTTTTTAATGATTTTTTTTGAAAAAAAGTGGAAAATATGCTACCCCCCAGTATAAAGCCGATTTTTGCATTGGATTTTGAGAAAAAGAACTAATTTTGCCGTATCGTTTCTGCGGATTTATTAAAAATATAATCCGAGTATTGATTTTATCAAACATACTATTTGAGCGTTTAAAATAAAAAAGGACTAAAATGGCAAAACATAAGTCACTGGGGCAAGTTTTTACGCCTCATTGGATTGTATCTGAAATATTAGATTTGGTAGGTTACCATGATGAATCTATTTTGGACAAATATATTTTAGAACCATCAAGCGGCGACGGAGCTTTTTTACTTGAAATTGTAAAAAGGTATATTAATTTGTGTGTCAAGAAAGAAATGGGCGTTCAAGAGATTAAAGAACGGTTGGAAACCTATATTTATGCAGTTGAAATTGATGAAATTGAGTATCATAAATCAATTCTGAATTTAAATAATTTAGTGAGTAAAATGCTTAACATAAATGAGCATTTAAACTGGAAAATTTACAATCAGAATACGTTATATTTCTATGAAAATTACTTAAATTATTTTGATTTTGTTGTTGGAAATCCTCCATACATAAGAATTCATAATCTTGATGATGAGACAAGAAAAATTCTCAAACAAGATTTTCTTTTTTCAGAAGGAACCATTGATATTTACTTGTCTTTCTTTGAGTTGGGACTTAAAGTATTGAATAAAAGTGGAAGTTTAGGCTACATAACACCAAATAGTTATTTGCATAATTCCTCTTATGGCTTGTTTAGAGACTATTTGAAAAAAGAAAAAATAGTAAAAACGCTTATTGATTTTAAAGCCAATAAGGTATTTAATGGCTATTCAACTTATACGGCTATTACTATTATTAATAAAAATTACGCAAATAACTATTTTGAATATAAAGAGTTAATAAATGATAAGATTGATTTCATCAACAATATCTATTTTGAAACACTCAATAAAAATGATTGGTCTTTTACAAATTCAGAAGGTGAAAACTTTTTGGCAGAATTAGAAAAAGATAGAAATTGTGCGATTAAAGATTTCTTTGATGTTCAATATGGATTTGCCACATTGAGAGACAAAATATTTATTGCTAAAACACAAGACTATAATGAAGAATTAGTGTGGTTTAATCAATCATTAATTGAGAAAAAAATACTGAAACAAATCGTAAAAGGTTCTCGTTTCAAGGGAGAAATCAATCCTAATGAACAAATTCTCTTTCCTTATGAGTTAGAAAATAATAGGTACAAAGTCATTTCAGAGGAAATGTTAGCCAATAATTACCCTTATGCTTACAATTATTTATTAGAAAACAAAGAAGAACTTGAAAGCAGAGATATGGATAAAGGCGCAGTTTGGTATGAGTTCGGTAGAAGTCAAGGTGTGCAAACCATTCATAATGAAAAAATTGTTTTAAGTACCTTGATGAATGGTTCAATTGATTATTACAAAGTGCCTAGTGATGTATTGATGTATTCAGGTCTTTTTATCATTAAAAACAAACAGTATTCTGATTGGCGTATCGTAGAGGAAATGTTAGAATCCGAAGAGTTTTATAAATACATAAGACTAACAGGAAAAGACTTTTCGGGTGGTTATAAATCAATTACTAGTAAGCAGATTAAAGAATTTAAAATTAAAGCACATAATCCAGAAAGTTTATTTTAAAAAGAATGTAAGTATGACAAATTCAGCGTTTTTAGATTGTATTGCTCAGTCATTTAAAACTTTTTTAGAAACAGGTTCAAGAAGTAATCAAAAATTAAAAATACTTCATGGTAGTATCGCTGTTGATTTAGCAGAAAAATTAGGAGAAGATTATACTATAAAGTCTCTTGGATTTGAGAGCGGTAAAGAAGGTAAAATACAAGGTCGGTACATTGATAAAAATGTTGACATTACTGTAATTAAAGATAAGATTCCAGTCGCGGGCGTAGGAATAAAGTTTGTGATGCAGAATTATTCTCAAAACTCAAACAATTATTTTGAAAATATGCTTGGAGAAACGGCAAATATTAGGAGTAATAATATTCCTTATTTTCAGGTTTTTATAATTCCTGATGTTATTCCTTACTATAAAGAGGGTGGGAAATTTCAGAATTGGGAAACTTTTACGGCTCACAATGCGCACAAATATGGCGTATTGTCGAATGATTTCGTAGAAACATCTATTCATACACCTACCAAAACGCTGATTTATGTTGTTAAACTACCAGACATAAATATTGATATTTCTGATAAAAAAAGTTATCAATCTTATTATTTGTCCTTATCTGATATAAATGTAACAACAACATCTAAGGATTACGGAACATTTGCATCAAATGTTATATTTAACGATTACGAAGAATTCATCCAAAAAGTAGTGCATCGGATTTTTTCAATTTGAGATTGGAACGATGGTTAAAAAACTACCCCCCCAGTATAACAAGACATTTTTATCAAAAAAAAGCCTCGCACGTGTGCGAGGCTTTTCAAATTTAAAAATCAAAATTTTTTCCAGAACTTCGTATCATTTCTTAAAACTTTTCTTCTTACCAACGTTGCGACGGCATGAACAACAAACGCGCTTGCACGCCATTCATTTTTTGCAAATTTTTGATTTGCGCATACGCTCCATAAAATTCGCCCAACTCTTCGCGCAACATTTGCTCGCGCATGTTGGCAGTCATTTGGGTTTCGATGGAACTTCCTTTTTCTTTTTTACCCGTCAAATTATCCAAAAACTTCTGAATCGGTTCGCCTTTTTCAGGATATTCTTTAATTTTATACTTTTTCAAACCCGATTTTGAAGCGGCGGCGGCAATTGCATCATCAAGCGAACCGATTTTGTCCACCAATCCATTTTGCAATGCCGTGCGTCCAGTCCAAACGCGCCCTTGCGCAATTTCATGGATTTGGTCGCGGGTTTTATGCCTTGAAGCAGCCACTTTTCTCAAAAAATCTTCATAAATCGAATCCGTTTGCGCCTGTAAAATCAAGCCTTCATCAGCCGAAAACTCGCGCATGGTGGACATCAAAGCGGAATATTTACCCGTTTTGATGGTATCGAATGTTACGCCCAATTTGTCTTTCAACATTTTTTGGAAACACGGAATCACCGAAAAAACGCCAATCGAACCCGTCAACGTATTGCTTTGCGCAAAAATCGAGTCGCTCGCCAACGCAATGTAATAACCGCCCGAAGCTGCATAATCGCCCATCGAAACCATGACCGATTTGCCTTCGGCGCGTGCCATTTCGAGTTCGCGACGAATCATGTCAGAGCCAATCGCGCTTCCGCCGCCCGAATTGACGCGCAAGACGATGGCTTTCACGTTTTTGTCGCGACGAATATTGCGAATCAATTGCGCATAATAATTTCCTTCGATGCTGCCGCCTTCTTTGCCGTTGCCGTCGCCAATGCTGCCTTCGGCATATACGACTGCAATTTTTTCGCTGCCACTTCCCAAATTTTTATCAAAACTGCCCAAATAATCATTTGCTGCAACCAATTTTATTTTGTCTAAACTTCCTTTTCCCATTTTTTGATTCATAGAAGCAATGGCTTGGTCGAGGTAACCGATAGAATCAGCCAACCGCAATCGAACCGCATCATTTGCCGAACGCGCCAAAAAATTGTTGGAAATATTGCGCAATTCGCCCACTTCAATGCCTCGTGTGCGCGACACGTCGGCGAGCATTTGTCCTAAAATATCTTCCAGATAAACGCGGGTTTGCTCCTTGTTTTCTGGACTTGCCGCATTCAATCGAAGCGATTCGGTAGCAGATTTGAACTTTCCTGCGTAATAAATTTGCATTTTCACACCCAAACGGTCCAATCCTTCTTTCAAAAAAGGTGCGTCAAATGCCAAACCCCGAAAATCAATCGCACCCGTCGGACTCACCCAAACCGAGTTGGCAACCGAAGCCATATAATACGCGCCTTGCGAATAATAATCAGCAAAAGCATATACGAATTTTCCACTTGCTTTAAAATCTTCTAACGCAGCGCGCAATTGCGAAGCCGTCGAAAAGCCCATCGCCAAAGAGCGCGACCGCATGAAAACGCCCTTGATTTTAGGGTCTGTTTTGGCGTGCGCGAGCAATCTTTTATAGTCGCTCAACCCCACTGCTTTTTCTTCAAAAATTTTGGTGCCGCCGCCTTCGGTGTTGCCCGTCAACTCAGGCACTGCGTTGTCGAGGTCAATTTCAAGCACCGAATCGCTGGAAATCGCTGTTTTGTCGCCTTTCAATGCGTTGCAAGTGGTCACCAACAACACCGCACTCACTATCAATAATACGCCGCCCAAACACGACGCAAACATAAATTTAAAAAAATCTTTCATATCAAAATACTTTTTTTATGCTAATTTTGCAGAAAATTGTTCAAAAAAATTAAACTTGTAAGTATAAAAAATTACTAATTTCAAATAACGATACAAAAATAGCCCCCCCCCAGTATCTGGACAACTTTTTTCGATGAATGCACGTTTTTTTTAGATATTTTGCATCAAAGTGCCTAAAAAAGACGACGAATGCAAAAAATAGACTAAACTTTTTCCCGTTTCAACAGTCAAAATAAGAGAAGAGAATTGTAAAAAAAAATGTAAAAAAGCGGTAAAGCGATTATTTTTTTTCAACGATTTTGAGAAAAAGTTGTAATTTGCACCACGTTTTTGTTATTTTTTGCGTTAAGGATAAAAGAAAAAAAAGAAAAATTAATTTAACTAAAATTAGTTCACTGTTTCAATGAGAAAAGTATTCCTGAAAAAACGTTTTCCCCGTCGTTTTCGCCTCTTGTGTGGCGTATTGTTGTTGACAAAAATGGCAGCTTCGGCGCAAACCGTCGCGCACACGCACCACGACGAACAAGTCTATCCCGCTACGGAAAGTGAAGTTGGGCGTTTTGCACAGCAAGAGCAAAAACTCTACAAAACGCTGAAACTTTCGCCCGAACAATTCAAGAAAATTGATGACATCAATGATGCTTATGTTCTCAAAATTGTACAGCTAAAAGCGGATAAAAATTTGGATAAAAATGCAAAAAAAACGTTGCGAAGCGAAGCAAAAAAAGAGCGCGACGAAAAATTCAGAGCCATTTTGACCACGCCACAATTGAATAAGTGGAACAAATGGAAGCAATTTACCGCCGTCCGAAAAGCAAAAAAAATGGATAAAAAAGGATTGTTGCCAAAATAATATTTTTTTATTTCAAAAAAAATATCACAAAAAAGTGGTCTTTCCTTGCGAAAAGACCACTTTTTTGATGAATATACTGGGGGGGGGCATTTTACAAGGCTTCGGCAACGACGAAAATGCTGCCACCGACAAAAATCAAGTCCGAAGGTTTTGCCTGTCGTTTTGCAGTTGCCAACGCCTGTCGCACGGAACTGTACGCCCGCCCTTGCAAACCCGCTTGCGCGCCCTGTTCCCGCAAATTTTCAGCCGCCAATGCACGCGGAATTTTGGCATTGGTGAAATAATAAGTCGCATGTTGCGGCAATAGTTTCAATATTTTTGAAATATCTTTGTCGTTCACCATGCCCAAAACGATGTGTAATTGGTCGAATTGCATGGTTTCCAGCCCGCGCACGACTTCTAAAATGCCCGCTTCGTTGTGTCCACTGTCGCATAAAATGGTGGGTCTTTCGCCAATTCGCTGCCATCGCCCAATAAATTTGGTCAACATCCGCACATCTTTAAAACCTTGTTTCCAAGCCTCTTCTTCAATTTTGAAATCTGTAAATTTATTAATCCATTCAATCGTTTGACGCACCGTCGCAACATTTTTGGCTTGATAAACACCCGAAATGCCTACCAAAACCTGCGACAATTCGGGTTTTTCGTTGTAAAAAAAGTCAAATACCGTAAAATCTAAATTTTCCTCTGCCACCTTTGCTTCGTAATGTTTAGAGGCAAAAATGATTTTTCCGTCCATTTCTTTCACTTTTTCAACAAAAACGGGCGCGGTTTCTTCCAAATATTCGCCAATCACGACGGGTATATTTTTTTTGATAATGCCCGCTTTTTCGGCGGCAATTTTTGGCAACGTATCGCCCAAAAACTGGACATGGTCAAAACTAATATTCGTGATGACGGACAACAACGGATTGATGATGTTGGTGCTGTCCAATCGTCCGCCCAACCCCACTTCTATGATGGCAATATCCACTTGCTGTGCTGCAAAAAAATCGAACGCCAAACCGACCGTCATTTCAAAAAAAGACGGCTTCAATTCTTCAAAAAAAGTTTGATGATTTTTTATGAAATTGGTAACATATTTTTGTGGAATATAATTTCCATTTATTTTAATCCGTTCTCGAAAATCTTGATAATGGGGCGAAATATACAACCCCGTTTTGTAGCCCGCCGCTTGAAAAGCCGCCGCCAACAAATGCGCCGTCGAACCTTTTCCGTTGGTGCCGCCGATGTGAATGGTCTTGATTTTGTCTTGTGGATTGCCTAAATGGTGGCAAATGGCGCGGGTATTGTCCAAATCGGGCTTCATTGCCGAAGCTCCTTGCCGATGAAACATCGGAAGCGATTGATAGAGCCAGTCTATTGTTTCTTTGTACGTCACGAAATTTTAGTTTTTATTGTGAAAAGTATGATATGATATTCTCATTTAAAATTAGTAAAAGTGTAAATAAAAAAAGTATATTTTTTAGCGAAAATTCGCTGATTATTGTAAAAATGCCCTATCTTTGAACGTTTTTTCTAACCATTGAAATTATGGTTTAAAAAAATGAACCTTATTTCAGATTTTGAAATAATTTCTTTCAGAAAAACAGATTTTAAATGGTTTTATACTGGGGGGGGCGGTTGACGCGGTTATTTTTTCAAAAAAAGACTAATTATTTTGTTGTAACTCAAAGAGTTGTCGCAAAGGTAAAAAAATCTTAAATGATTGATAAAAAAAAGTAAAACTTTTATAAAAAAATAAAATTTTAGCCATGCAAAAAGAATATGTGAGCCACAGAAATCTCCGTTTTACGCTCTATGACGTGTTGGAAGCGGATAAAATTGGTCGTTTTAGCTATTATTCGGACTATGACCGCGACATTTTTGACCAAATGCTCGACAATGCGCGCGAAATTGCCGACCGCGATTTGTTTCCATTTTACGTAGAAATGGACAGAAAAAAAGCGGTTTTTGAAGACGGAATCGTCAAAACGCATCCACAATTGAAAAAAATTATCAGTTCCATCGCCGAAAGTGGTTGGATTGCTGCCCACGCACCCGCCGAACATGGCGGTGCGCAAATGCCCCTGACATTGCTCAATGCGGGTTTGTTGACTTTTTATGCCGCCAATGTAAACGCATGTTATCCGTTTTTGACGCAAGGCGCGGCAAATTTAATTTTGAGTTTTGGCAATGAAACCTTAAAAAATACGTATTTGCCAAAATTATTTTCAGGCGAATGGCAAGGCACGATGGCATTGACGGAGCCACAAGCAGGTTCGTCGCTGTCAGATTTGACGGCATCGGCGGAGTTGGACGAGTCGGGCGAATTTTACCGCATCACAGGTCAAAAAATTTATATTTCAGGTGGCGACCATTCGGCTTGCGACAATGTGGTGCATTTGCTGCTCGCTCGCGTGAAGGGCGCGCCGCAAGGCACGAAGGGAATTTCGCTGTTTGTGGTTCCAAAATTTCGTCCAGAAAACGACCAACTCATCAAAAATGATGTCACGACGGCAGGGATTTATGGAAAAATGGGTCAAAAAGGTTACACCGCCGCGCATTTGATGTATGGCGAACAGGGCGATTGCCGTGCTTGGTTGGTGGGCGAACCGAATAAAGGACTTTCCTATATGTTTCAAATGATGAACGAAGCGCGGATTGGCACTGGATTGGTGGCGGCGGGTGCGGCTTCGGCGGCGTTTTATGGGTCGTTGCAATACGCACATGAACGGTCGCAAGGACGCAAACCTTCGTCAAAAAATCCATTGGAAACGCCGATTCTAATTGTCAATCATGCCGATGTGCGGCGCATGTTGTTGTTTCAAAAAGCCATCTCCGAAGGTTCAATTGCACTTTTGATGTATTGTTCGCAACTTTCGGACATCGCACACGCGGGCGAGGGCGAGGAAAAAACGAATGCCCATTTATTATTGGAATTGTTAACGCCGATTGCGAAAAGTTATCCTTCGGAAATGGGCAATCTTTCGGTCAGTGCGGCGATGCAAGTACTGGGGGGGGCAGGTTATTGCGACGATTTTCCGATAGAACAACTTTATCGCGACATTCGGGTGAATGCCATTTATGAAGGTACGACCACGATTCACGGGCTAGATTTGTTGGGTCGAAAAGTGACCATGCAAAATGGGAAAGCCGTACAATTGTTGGCAGAAAACATCAATTTAGACCTTCAAAAAGCGTTAAAACAGGAGAAATTGGCTCCATTTGCTACAAAATTGGGCGACGCTGCCCAAAAATTGCAGCAAATTACGCAAACCTTGATGGCGCGTGGACAAGCAAAAGGCGTGGACATCATGTTTTCAGATGCAACTTTGTATTTAGAATATTTTGGATTTGTAGTCTTGGGTTGGTTGTGGTTGAAACAGGCAATCGTGGCACAACAAAAATTAGATGCCAACGCACTTTCAGAAGTGGAAACCCAGTTTTTACAAGGAAAAGTGGATACGATGCGCTATTTCATGGAATATGAATTGGTTAAAACAGTGAGTTTACATCGTCGATTGTTGAGCGAAGAAGACGTGACGTTGTCGCTTGATGTAGCAGGTTTGTTTTAAGTTTATTTGAAAAAATAACTCAAAACGGGTTTTTCAACTTTCCATTGAAAGTTGAAAAACCCGTTTTTTTATCCGAAAATGGTCGTTTATACTGGGGGGAGGCTATTTTTTGAAAAAATTTATGGTTTTTGAATATTTTTTTGAGAAAAAATATTTTTTATTGACAAAACAATCAATTGGTAAAAATTTATATTTTTGCAGATATTTTTTATTCATTAATGTTTTTAAATAAAAATCTTTCAAAGTATGAAAATTAAAAATTTCATGTTGCTGT
>JBJOPA010000041.1:0-11689 GCA_046051005.1 Bacteroidota bacterium | reverse complement strand
ATTTGGTTTCGTTAATTTTTTCTTCGCATTCGCTGCGAACGCGAAGAAAATTAAACTAAAAAAATGCCCCCCCCCAGTATATTTTGGATTTTAGGCATAAAAAAAACATCATTTCAAACATTTTTTGTCTGAAATGATGTTTTTTTTTATTCCATCGGTTGGTCGTCTAAAACTTTGTTAATGGACGGAAAAAATGGAACATATTCAATCAAAATAGGCGTACCTTCTGGAATGGCATTGTTGTCTAAATTTTCTGAATACATTTTTCCGTTGGCGGAAAACTCGTAATAATTTTTTACTTCTTTTCCGCGAGTTTCATGAATGGTGGTTTTGCGAACACAAAAGGCAACCGTTTCTTTCCCAAAAAACGCCAAGAAAATATCACTCAAAAAGAAATAACTGGCAACATAAATCAAAAAAACGACAAACAAAAATCCAAAAAAGTTGTCAATATAATCGGTTATTCCTGTTGGTTCGGCATTTGTTTTTGCTTTGACAGGTGGATTATTTGGCTTTTTTTTCTTTTCCATGACTTGTTCTTTTTTTGCTTATAAATGCTTCATATAAGTGGACAAATCTTTATCTCCGCGTCCCGACAAACAAATGACGACGGTTTGGTCTTTCGTAAAACTAACTTTTTCCAACGCCGCAAAAGCATGCGCCGTTTCCAACGCAGGAATGATGCCTTCTGTTTGCGCAATTTTATTTGCCCACAACAAAGCGGCTTCGTCTGTAATATGAATGGCTTTTGCGCGACCGCTCCGAATCAAATGCGCATGTAAAGGTCCGATGCCCGGATAATCCAAACCCGCCGAAACCGAATGCGGTTCGAGGATTTGACCGTCGGGTGTTTGCATCAAAAGGGTTTTTGAACCATGAATAACGCCGATAGTGCCGAGTACGGAAGTTGCAGCGGATTTTCCAGAGTTAATTCCTTCGCCTGCCGCTTCGACGGCAATCAATTGCACATTTTTATCATTCAAAAAATGGTAAAACGCGCCTGCCGCATTTGAGCCACCGCCCACGCAAGCAATCACGGCATCGGGCGTTTCGCGTCCGATTTGTTTTTTCAATTGTTTTCTAATTTCTTTTGAAATAACAGATTGAAAACGGGCAACCATGTCGGGGTAGGGGTGTGGTCCGACAACTGAACCAATAATATAATGCGTATCTTCGGGACGATTTATCCATTCTCTGATGGCTTCGTTGGTGGCATCTTTCAGCGTTTGGCTGCCCGAAGTGGCTGGCACAACGGTCGCACCCAACATTTTCATGCGGGCAACGTTCGGTGCTTGCCGTTCGATGTCCACTGCGCCCATAAAAACGACGCATTCAATGCCCATCAATGCACAAACAGTTGCCGTCGCCACTCCGTGTTGACCCGCGCCCGTTTCGGCAATCACTCTGGTTTTGCCCAATCGTTTGGCGACCAAAATTTGTCCAATCGTATTGTTGATTTTGTGCGCGCCCGTGTGACACAAATCTTCTCTTTTCAAGAAAATTTGGGTATTAAAGGTTTCCGACAAACGTTTTGCATAATAAAGCGGTGTTGGACGACCGACATAGTCTTTCAACAACGATTTAAATTCTGCTTGAAAGGAAGCGGAATTTGTGATTTTTAAATAATTCCGCCGCAACGTTTCCACGTTGTGGTGCAACATTTCGGGAATAAATGCGCCACCAAATTCGCCATAAAAACCATTATCGCTGACCGCAAAGGGGTTTTGCCCTTTTTCGACCGTCGAAAAGGCATTTATACTGGGGGGGGGGCTTTTTTGAGTCTCATTCATGATTAATTGGCATTTTTTTTATTAATCCACCTTAAACAATATTTTTCCCGTTTTGTTTAGCCGCAAAAATGAGGTTTTATTCTCCAATGATGGCTGGACTCATGCCCATCGTAGAGAATCCGCCGTCGTGGAACAAGTTTTGCATCGTCACGGAGCGCGTAAAGTCGCTGAAAAGTGTCAAACAATAATCTGCACAAGCCTCTGCGGAAGCATTTCCAAGCGGAGACATTTTTTCAGCATATTCAAAAAATTCTTTAAAACCTTTCACGCCCGAACCTGCGGTTGTCCAAGTCGGCGATTGAGAAATCGTGTTGACGCGAACGTTATTTTTTACGCCAAAATGATAGCCAAAACTACGCGCAAAAGATTCCAACATCGCTTTTGCTTCTGCCATTTCGCTGTAATCGGGAAAAACCCGTTGCGCCGCGATGTAAGTCAATCCCAAAATGCTGCCATAATCGTTCATTGCGTCCGATTTGTAGAGGGTTTGCATCATTTTATGGAAAGAAATTGCCGACACGTCCATTGATTGTTGCATCCAATCGTAGTTCAAATCGGTATAAGATTTTCCTTTTCTAACGTTTACAGACATGCCGATAGAATGCAATACGAAGTCGAGTTTTCCGCCCAAAATCTCTTGCGATTTGTCAAAAAGTTGTTGCAAATCTTCTAATTTCGTTGCGTCTGCGCCAATGACTTCTGCATTCAATTTTTCGCTTAATTTCTTAATTTCTCCCATTCTCATGGCAACGGGCGCGTTGGTGAGCGTGATGATTGCGCCTTGTTCGACTGCTTTTTCGGCTACTTTCCAAGCGATAGATTGTTCGTTGAGTGCGCCAAAAATAACGCCGCGCTTTCCAGCTAAAAGTTGATTCATTTTATTTTTTTTTAAAATTTAAAATAATGAAATGTCAGAAGAAATGGAGTAAGTCAACAATGAAAAAAACAGATTTTTGACACCCCCCCAGTATTTGGGCGGCAAAATTAAAAATATTTGCTAAAAAATAACGGAAAAGATGTTGCAAAAAGAAAAAACGATGTAATTTTGTAAAAAAATTGAGAAAATATGTCAAAAAAAGTACCACCATTTCAACCTTTGGTTCGAGAATTGAAGCAACGCACGCCTACGATTTTTCAAAATCGTTATGGCATCGCGCTGCTTGTATTCCTCATTTTTTTATTGGCGGACAAAGCCAATCCTTGGCAACAATTCAAACTGTCTCGAACCGTAAAAAGATTGGAGGCGGATAGAAAATATTATCAAGAAAAATTGAAAGAAGTCAGCATTGAAAAAGTTGATGTCGAAGCCAATCCCGAACGCTTTGCCCGCGAACAATATTTTATGAAAGCCCCCGACGAAGACGTTTTTGTCGTCGAAAAAGCGGAAAACATAGAAAGTTCAGAGCGTTGATGCGCCGTTTTTGCATCACAATTTAATCTTTTCGACCGAATGTCGCAAGCGACTTTTTTCTGCCCGATAACCAATTACATGACTTTCGATAGACGCATCTATGGTTGAAGTCAGCAAATTTGGGTTTTCTGCGGCAACTGCTTGCACCCAATCGCTTGCCAATCTCATATCGCCGCCGCCGTGTCCGTTGGTGGAATATACGCCTTCATTTATTTTTTCTGCGTCCCAAATGGTCGTTTTTTTCGTCCGAAAATCTGTATGGGTAAAAGTTTTCATATCGCCCACAATACTTCCCATCGCGCCCATGATGCGCGTCCGTCGTCCATGATAATCGGTGAACGCTTCCATTGAAAACGAAGCCGTTGTACCGCCTTCAAATTCTATATTGGCAACAATGTGGTCGCATTGGTCGTTGTCCATGTCATAGACGCAACGCCCGTAATTGGTCGTTTTTAAGGCATTTTTAATGAAATCGGCGTGTTGATTGGGGTCGTCGGGCAAGTCAAAAACATAGTTCCAACTTCCTTTTGGATAATAAATTTTCGTAGCCGAATACGGACAATCTTTTTCTACCGCACAATCCAAACATCTTGCCGCCGCGCCTTTGGGTTGATTGGTTTTTTTAAACCATTTCAAGCCGCCAAAAGCGGTGACGCGGGTGGCAGGTTTGCCAACCAACCAACGCAAAATGTCTAAATCGTGACAACTTTTTGCAATGATAATTGGTGTAGTTTCTTTGGAATTGTGCCAATTTCCGCGCACAAACGAATGCGACATGTGGATATGTTCGATGGGTTCAAAATGTTGAACGCTTATCAATTCGCCAATTGCGCCCGAATCTATCAGCGTTTTGAGTTTTTGAAAATAGGGCGCGTACCGCAACACATGACAAACGGCTACAATTCGATTGTACTTTTTTGCCGCTCTTAAAATGTCGCGACATTCGGATTCTGATTGTGCAATTGGTTTTTCCAACAACACATGATAACCTTTTGCCATTGCTTGCAAACAGGGTTCGTAATGCAAATGGTCGGGCATGGAAATGATGACGGCATCGGCAAATTTGGGCAATTTCAAGACATCTTCCCACGTAACGAAGCGGTTTTTTGCTTCGATGTTGTGTTTTTGGGCATAACGTTCGTTGCGAATGGCAATCGGTTCGGCAACGCCCACGATGTCGAGTTCGTCGGGATTTTCGATGGCATATTTTCCATACGTGTTGCCTCGCGAACCTGCGCCGAGCGTGATGGCGGTCACTTTTTTGACTGGTTTTTGGGTTTTATACTGGGGGGGGGCATCTGTGGCGGTTGCGTTGAGTTGTTGCAACACCGAAAGCCCGCCCACACTCAAAGTTAGTTTTTTGAGTGCGGTGCGGCGGTTTATTTTTTCCATATAATTTTTTTTTATTCTTTTTTTAGCGCGTTTTTTTGAACGTGCAGAGCGGTTCTTCGCCTGCCCAAAAAGAAACGCGGTCTGCTTCGATGGTGTAACGGGTGGCTTTTCCCAATTGCTTCACCAAATGTTCTTCGGTTTGCATGAGTTCTTCGCTGCACATTTTTTTAGTTTCGCCGATTTTAGAAAACGTGACGGATTTGTTTTTTCCGACGGTGCAACTGCCAAAATAATTGTTGCAACCTGCGCTTCCAGAAACGCGGTCGCCTTCGATTTTCATGCTTAAATTGTCAATCAAATAACCTGCGGACATGCCGCTATCGAAACCTGAAAACACATAATTTCCTTCCAACATGTGTTTTGGTTTTTTGACAACAGGTTTTGTCGTATCGCTTTTGATGGTGGGCGCGGCTAAACTTCGTGCTGCAACGGCGGGTTTCGGCTCGTTGACGGCGGGTTTAATGGGTGTTGGCGCGGGCTTTTCGGTGGCGATTTTTGCAGAATCGCTCGCGGGCGCGACGACGACGGCTGGCGGTGTGGACGATGCGGTGTTGGTTGAATTGCTTTGATTGGTCGTGCTGTTTTGCGGATTTTGACAAGCCGTCAAAACGCTAAAAACAAATAGGGCAGATAAGATTCTCATTGTAAATTTTTTTAATAAAATTTTGTAAAATGTAATAAAAAAGGGTCAAAAATTTAAAATTATGAGCCAAGATATAGCTTTTTATCATTGTCGTGTATAAATTTGGATAAAAAATGTGTTTTTTTTTGAAAAAATATTATTTTCGTTTTGATGGATTCGCTTCACAAAAGCCATCAAAAATCGCCAATATCAAACGATTTTATGGTTAACTTTATTTATTAAAAAAAATATTTTAAAACGATGGTGACAGAATTAATAATCGCCGTCTTTTTGTTGATAGAAAATTATTAGCCACCATTTTTACTTGCTTTTTCCCTTTTTTCGAGTGGATATACTGGGGGGGGGCATTTTTGAAAAAAAAAATAAAAAAAAGTCAACAAAAAGTGAATCAACTTTCCTACATTTGCTTTTCTTTTTCAGAGAAATTTTTAAAACCATTTTGAAAATAAAAATTAAACCAACGTCTTATTTTATAAACTTATTGATTTTCAGTGTTTAACATATTTTTTATTCGTTTCTATTGTCAAAATTCATTCCCAATCACAAGTCAAATTTTTTTTCCTATGCGTAATGTAACTCGCATTTTCACGATTGCTTTGTTTGCAATCTGTTCTATTGGCGCATTTTTGGCGTGTAACAACGTCCGAAAAGCGCAAAAGATGACTCCATCTATGGCAAATTACGTGTATGCGTACACGGGCGGCTCGATTTCGCCCGATGGCGCGGTGCGCGTGCGCCTAACGATGCCCGTCGTAGCGGCGGACAAAGTGGGTTCGGAAGTGTCATCGAGTCTGTTTTCGCTAACGCCGTCGGTTTCGGGCAAAGCGGTTTGGGAAGACCCCCAAACGATTCGATTTACGCCCGACAAAGAAGGTTTTGCGCGGAAGCGTGAATATTTGGCAACGGTTGCGTTGAGTAAATTTTATGAAGGCGTTCCGTCCGATGCGTCGGCGTTCGAGTTCAATTTTAGGACTCGCGAACCCAATTTTGCCGTCGTAATGGAGGGTTTAGATGCCGAAAATGGCAGCGACCCTAGCAAACAAAACGTCTTGGGCGAAGTGGTGACCACCGAACCCGCCGATTCAAAAAAAGTAGAAGCCCTTTTGACGGCGCAACAAAACGGCGACAAACCTGTGGTTTGGTCGCATACGCCCGATGGTTTGCATCATATTTTCCGCGTAAAAGACGTGTTTCGGGGCAATGAAAGCGGCAACGTTTCGATAAAATATGACGGAAAATCGTTGGACGTAGCCAGAGACGGCACGGAAAAAATGGTGATTCCGTCTATCGGCGAATTTCGTCCGACCAATGTGCGCGTGGTGCAAGACGGCGACGACCAATACATCAAAGCGTGGTTTTCTGACCCTTTGAGCGTTGGGCAAGAGTTGTCGGGTTTGGTGCGTTTTGCGGGTTCGGAAGAAGAGTCAAATGAGCAAGACACGACGGCAGCAGCCCCAACGAATGTACCAAAATTTTCGATTGAAGGCAATTGCTTGAAAATATATCCCGCCCGTCGGTTGTCGGGTTCTAAAAACATTACGTTTTCAGAAGCCATTCGCAACTCAAAAGGGCAAAAAATGACCAAACCGCAAACCTTTACGTTGAGTTTTAGCGAGATGAAACCTGCGGTTCGTTTGTTGGGACGCGGTTCGATTTTGCCAGATTCAGAGGGTTTGTTGTTCCCGTTTGAAGCCGTCAATTTGCGCTCGGTGACGGTGGAAATTTTTAAAATTTACAACAATAATATTTTAGAATTTTTTAAATATAATGAATTAAATAGCCGCTATTATGGTGGTTTGCAAAGCGTTGGAAATGTTATTTTACAAAAGAAAATTGCGTTGAATGACCTCAATCCAAGCGCGCACGTGCAAGTTTGGTCGCGTTACGCGCTGGATTTGTCAAAATTAATCAAAGCCGACCCACAAGCGATTTATCAAGTTCGGATTGGTTTTAATAAATCTGATGCCAGTTTAGCTTGTACGCAAGCCGATGCAAAAGATGCAAACATGATAAAAGTGGGGGATTCTAACGACCCTAATTCGCCCGATTTCAAGAGCATCACGGACAACGAATGGTATGGCGACCGCAATTATGACGAAGATTATAATTACAACGACCCGTGTGGCGACCATTATTATTCGACCAATCGCGTGCAAAATTCTATGATTATTCCTTCTAATATTGGAATAATTGCGAAACGTGGCGGCGACGGTTCTATGTTTATGGTGGTTTCGGATTTACGGACGACTGAACCGCGCAAGAATGTTAAATTAGAAATATTTGACCAGCAAAGTCAGCTCATTACGTCGTTGAGTACTGGGGGGGACGGCATTGCGAAGTTTGAACCCTTGAAATCAAAACCTTATATCGTCATTGCGACCGAACCTTCGGGGCAGCGCGGTTATTTGCCGCTTTCTGACGGAAATACGCTTTCGTTGAGCCGTTTTGACGTAGCGGGCGTTGCGCCGCAACATGGTTTGAAAGGTTATTTGTACGGCGAACGCGGCGTTTGGCGACCGGGAGACAGTCTCTATCTCAATTTTATTTTGGAAGATAAAACGGCGCAATTGCCCGAAAATTTCCCTATCACAATGGAATTGTACGACCCGCGTGGCGTGTTGACACAACGGGTTACTACGATGTCGAATGTTAGAAATTTATATCCATTGCATACCGCAACGCGCCCCGATGCGCCTACGGGAACTTGGCGCGCCGATGTAAAAGTAGGCGGCGCAACGTTTTCAGAAGCCATCAAAATTGAAAATGTAAAACCAAATCGCTTAAAAATTAATTTGGATTTGCCGAAAAACGAAATTCGGAAAGGCAATGAAAATTTTGCTGCCAATATGCAAATCAATTGGTTGCATGGCGCACCCGCACGCGGCGTAAAAGCCAAAGTGGAAGCCGTTATCACGCCAATTGAAACGGCTTGGAAAGGAAAACATAAGGAATTTGTGTTCGATTGTCCCGTCCGAAGTTTCAAAGAAGACCCGCAAGTGTTGTTCGACAATTCGGTCAGCGAAAGCGGCGCGGCAACGGTCAATTTTAAATTGCCCGAAACCACGCAAGCGGCAGGCAAACTCCGCATCGCCTTGAAATTGAGGGCATTTGAAGAATCAGGCGCGTTTTCTTCCGATTATCGGGCGATTGATTATTCGCCTTATAAAAGTTACGCAGGCGTACAGATTCCTAAAAATAAATATGGAGAAAAACGTTTTGATGTTGCCCAAAAAGGAACCGTTCGTGTGTTGTCGGTTGACCCTGACGGCAATCCTTTGAGCGGTCGAAAATTAAATGTTACCGTTTATAGAATGGAGTGGCGTTGGTGGTGGGAAAACAATTCGGACGAAAGTTCGGAGTTCAGTTCGGCTCGAAACCTCACAAAAGTCTATGAAACCACCGTCAATACTGGGGGGGGGGGCTTTTCGGACGTAAGTTTCAAAACGGAACGTTGGGGACGCTACATGGTCTATGTTTCAGACCCCGAAAGCGACCACGCGACGGGCGATTTTGTTTACACGGGCTATCCGTGGGACGAAGATTCGGAAGGTTCGCAAAGCCGCAACAACGCCGCCATGTTGAACTTTTCGACCGATAAAGACAATTATAAAGTCGGTGAAACCGTCGAAATAAATGTGCCTACGGGCGATGGAAAAATGTTGGTTTCTATCGAAAATGGTTCAAAAGTATTGAGTTCTGAATGGATTACGACCAAATCGGGTATGACGACTTATAAATTTAAGACAACACCCGAAATGTCGCCTACGGTTTATGCGTTTGTAACGATGGTGCAACCGCATCAACACAAAGGAAACGATTTGCCGATTCGCATGTACGGCGTTGCGCCTGTGCAAGTCGAAAACCCCGCAACCAAACTCGAACCGATGGTGAAAATGCCTGATGTGGTGAAACCTGACGAAAAAATTTCGATTGAAGTAACCGAAAAAACAGGCAAGGCAATGGCTTATACGGTTGCCATTGTGGACGATGGTTTGTTGGATTTGACGCGCTTCAAAACGCCCGACCCACACGGCACGTTCTACGCACGCGAGGCATTGGGTGTACAAACTTTTGACGGTTATGACCAAGTGTTAGGCGCATTTGGTGGAAAATTTGATAGAGTTTTGAGCGTCGGCGGCGACAAAGCCAACAAGCCACGCAATGCACAACGCGCCAATCGTTTCAGACCTGTGGTACATCATTTAGGTCCGTTTTTACTGGGGGGTGGCAAAACTGCGCGTCACACGGTCGAAATTTCTAATTATTTCGGTTCTGTTCGAGCGATGGTCGTTGCTGCCGATGGCAAAAACGCAACGTATGGTTCGACCGAAAAAACGGTTGCCGTTCGCAAGCCTTTGATGGTGCTTTCGACGTTGCCGCGTGTGTTGGCTCCGGGCGAACAAGTCAAATTGCCTGTTGATGTTTTCGCCATGGAAGCAAAAGTCAATAATGTCAACATTACGGTTCAAGAATCGTCGGGTTTGGTAAACATTTCAAAAAATACGCAATCGTTGAGTTTTGAAAAAACGCCGACCGAAAAAATGGCGAATTTCGACCTTGTTGTCGGTCAAAAAGTAGGCGTTGCGAAGTTTAAAATCACGGCAACAGGCGGCGGCGAAACGGCAACCGAAGAAATAGAAATTGAGGTAAAAAATCCAAATCCAGTTGTAACCACCGTAAAACAAAACGTTTTGGCGGCTGGACAAACGTATAACGAACAACTTACGCCGATTGGAACGGCGGGTTCTAACAAAGTGACGGTCGAGGTTTCGTCTATTCCGCCGATTGATATGGCGCGGCGACTGTCGTATTTGTTGCAATATCCGCATGGTTGCGTAGAACAAACTACGTCGAGTGCATTTCCTCAAATTTATGCAGCAAAATTGTTGAATCTAAACGACCAACAAAAAGCAACTGCCTATGAAAATGTGAAAGCCGCGATTGACAAATTGCGCAACTATCAAACAGGAATGGGTACGTTTGGCTATTGGCAAGGCGACGCATTGGGCGATGATTGGGCAACGTCTTATGTCGGTCATTTCCTCGTCGAAGCTAAAAATTGGGGCTATACGTTGCCGCCAAATATGCTCGACCGTTGGGTAAAAGCGCAACAAATGGTGGCGCGTCGTTGGATTGCACCCGTCAAAACGGCGCAAATGGCGAATTATACTGGGGGGGGGGCTGATTTGATGCAAGCCTACCGACTTTATACCCTCGCATTGGCAAAAGCTCCAGAAATGGGAGCCATGAATTTGTTGAAAGAAAAAACGGATTTGTCGTTGCAAGCACGTTGGCGATTGGCGGCGGCTTATGCGTTGGCAAACAAGGCTGATGTTGCGAAACAACTCATCAATGGCGTGGCGACAGAGGTGGCACCGTATCGGGAGTTATCGGAAACTTTTGGCTCGAATCTACGAGACGAAGCCATGATTTTAGAAACCCTTTCGATGCTAAAAGATGGGCGTTCGTGGCAAGTGGCGCAACAAGTTTCGCGTGGATTGTCGGGCGATGGTTGGTATGCCACGCAATCCGTAGCCTATGGATTGGTGGCGATGGCGCGTTTTGTGGGCGACCAAAATATCGGCGGCGGCTATTCGTTTCAATATGATTTGAATGGTAAAACGGCGACGGTGAATGCCAATACGCCAATTTTCCAGATTCAAATGAGCGAAGCGGCGGCTTATAAAATCAAAATCAATAATACGTCGAAACAGCAAATATTTGTTCGCATCATTTCGCAGGGGCAACCTTCGACCAATGCTGCGCCGATTGCGGCGAATGCAGCGAGTGGATTGCAAATGCAAATTGCTTATAAAACCATCAAAGGAGAGGCGTTGAATGTGAGTCGCATCGTGCAAGGAACCGATTTTGTTGCCGAAGTAACCATTAAAAATGGAACCATTGGCAACAGAAATCTAAAAGAATTGGCGTTGACGCAAACCTTTGCCGCAGGTTGGGAAATTCTGAATCCACGATTGGACGGCATTGAAGGTTTTAAAAATACGGCAAAACCCGATTATCAAGACATCAGAGACGACCGTGTGATGAGTTATTTTGACTTGCCTTTTGGCAAACAAAGTACCTTCCGCGTGCGTATGACGGCGGCTTATGTCGGCAAATATTATCTCCCGATGTCTATTTGCGAAGCCATGTATGACAATTCATTTACGACGCAACAAGGCGGAACATGGGTTGAAGTCGTCGGCGACGGAAAAAGTTCGATGTAACATGAGTTTCTTTTGAAATAAAACAAAAAAAAACACGTTGTTCGTTTCGAGCAGCGTGTTTTTTTGTTGTTTCAAAAATTCGTAAAAATGGCTTCAAAAGGCGTTTTATACTGGGGGGTCAATGGTGTATAGTTAAGGAAAATGTATTGTTATAACTTACTTCAAAATTGGCGTTTTCAGGCGTTTTTGGCGGCGAGATTTACGAAATCTTAAAGATTTCATAAAT
>JBJOPA010000040.1:0-3880 GCA_046051005.1 Bacteroidota bacterium | reverse complement strand
AAGTCCCCTTTTTTAAGGATTTTGACGCATCAATTTTTTTTCACCCGTTTTAAAGGCAGTAAATTCATGGAATTGAAACTCATATTATCAATATTTTTCTTGCAAAAACGAGAACTTTCGTCGTAAAAAAGAAAAATGACGGGTGCTTCGTCAATCAAAATGAGTTCCATTTGTCTATAAATTTCATATCGTTTTTTATCGTCATTTTCTTCTAACGCTTTTTCGTACAATTCGTCAAAACGGGCATTTTTAAAGCGCGTATAATTGGGTGGCGCAGGGTTTTTGGAATAAAAAACGGTAAAAAACGACTCTGAATCTGGATAATCTGCAATCCAAGATGCCCGAAAAAACTGGGCAGTTCCTTTGGTCATCATCTCGCGCATGGTGGCGGTTTCCATGACATCAACTTTTGCTTTGATGCCCAATTCCTCCCATTGTCGCACCATAAAAGTGCATAAATCTAGATAATCTTTATTGCAAATTAATTTAATTTCAGGCAAATTTTTTCCATTCGGAAATCCTGCTTCGGTCAACAAACGTTGTGCTTTGGCGCGGTCAAAATAATAACCATTTATCGTCGAATCAAAATTTGGCAAGCCGCGTGGCGAAAACCCAGACGCGGCGGGTTTGCCCATCGAATTGCGAAAAACGCGCAACATCGTCACGCGGTCGAAGCCAAAATTGAGGGCTTGCCGCACTTTTTTGACCGCCAACGCCGACGTTTTTTCAGGAAACGCCATGTTAATTCCTAAATATTCAGAATTTAGATAGGGCGATTTTATTAATTTAAGTTTTTCAAATTGTTTTGGGTGCAATTCGCCTTCTTGGGTCAACAATTCGCCTGCAATGCTGCTTTCGATGCCCGACATGAAGTCTAAACGTCCGCGCATCATTTCCAAATAAGCGGTTTTTCGGTCGGTCATAAAACTAGTTCGCACGCCGTCGAGATAGGGCAGGCGCGCGCCACTTTCGTCAAATTCATGAAAAATTTCGTTTTTTGTCAAAAATAAACCTTGATTTTCGAGCCACTTTTTAAATCGGAATGCGCCTGTTCCAACAGGATTTTTGCGAAAATCTTTTCCAAAATACGAAACGGCTTCTTTCGGCACAATCGAACAATATTGCATCGTCAAAATGCCCAGCATCGGACGAAACGGCTTTGCCAAATGGAGTTCAAAAATGCTATCATTGACCGCCACAAAAGGGTCTTGTACACGCACGCGACCCTTGAAAACCCACGAACCGGGCGAATTTACGGTACTATCCAACAGCCGCCCAAAGGAATAGGCGACATCGGCGGCGGTCATTTTTCGACCTTTGCCCGTCGCGCCAAAAGCGGGCGAATCGTGGAAAAAAACATTCGGTTTGAGGTGAAATGTATAAGTCAAACCGTCTTTTGAAATCTCCCAACGGGTTGCCAAAGAGGGTTTTATTTGCAAACTGTCGTCCACTTCCAATAAGGCATCGAACAAATGTTGAATTGCCCACATGTTTGCTTGGCTACGCGCAAACGCAGGGTCGAGACTTGAAATTGGCGACAACTGATTGTAGTGAAATACTTTTTTGAGATTGATTTTTGCTTCGTTTTGACACGAAAAAACAAGCATTGACGACAAAATTGCCAACACCCAAGCCGTTTTTAAAAACGGATTCGTCTTTTTTTTCATTTTTGAAATACATTGTTGCAATTTTATTTGCACTCGCCTTTTTGATAGGTTAAAATTCCGTCGCATTCTGCAAGGCAAGAATTGTTATACGTTTTTTTATTGCTGCCACAAACAGGGTCAACGACTGCGGGGCAAATACAATTTTCGAGGCGACCCGTTTTGTTGTTGTCGCGACACGATGGCAGCAACAACAGCAAGGCGAAAGACGCAATAATGGTTGTTGCGCCTATCAATTTTTCAATTTTCTTCATTTTTTTTTATTATTTACAAACACCTTTTTCGTGTTTTGAGATGCCGTTACATTCGGCTTCGCATGAATTTCCGTAGGTTTTGCCGTCGCAACCGCATACGGGCGCGTAAATCTGGACGCAAACACAATCTTTTTTGACCGCGCCTTTGCAACCGACTTTTGTGACGTTGCCATTTTTAGGGGTTGTTTTGCTGGTTTCGCAAGATTGCAAAAGACAGATAACTAAAAAACAAAATGTGACAAGGCATAAACCTAATAATTTTACATCTTTTCGCATAACGTCTGATTTTTTTTTAATTAGAAGATTAGATTTTTTAATCGGTAAAATTAAAAATAATTTTCTAAAAAGAATTATTCTTTCAAAAAATGACGCAAAAATATCATTTTTGGGGTACAAAAAGAATTTCAAAATAGTTTATCAAAAAAAAATCCTTGTTGTTTAGTTAGTGTTTTCGCCGTGTTCGCCGCGAGGCGTTTCAACGCCTCGCTAACTAAAAAAAAATGCCCCCCCCAGTATTTACCCCTGTTTTTGAGGTTTTATACTGGGGGGGGCGTAAAAAAAAATCCAATCTCCTTGTTTTCAAAAGAGATTGGATTTTTTTATGCGTTTTTAAAAAATATTTTCAAAAACGTGGCTACTTAATTTTTAGGAGTCGGTGCAATTACTGGCGGCGTGCTGCTGACACCCAAATCTTGTTGCAATTTTACCAATTTTTTGTCATCAGCTTTGAGTGCCAAACCTTTCAAAACATAATCATTGGCTTTTACCAAATTATTTGCCGAAGCTGCCGCCGAACCTGCGTACCAATAAGCCCAAAGCAATTGCGTGGTAACACGTTTTGTATTTTCAGGCGTAGCCAATTCGATTACTTTTTCTGCTTCTGCCAATGCGTCGAACGCAGTTCCGTTGCTCATGCGCTCTTTGGCTTTTCCTTTGTAGTAATAACCGTCTGGTGCTTTTGCATTGTAGGCAATGTAAGCCGATGCCGCCGAATCTACTTCTACTTCTGTCACTTTGATGGTTGCATCTTTGTCGAAAAGACCAAAGTAAGCAGCAACTACGTACGTGAACAATTCGTCGTCATTTTTACCATACTTTTTGAATTTTTCGTCCAAAGTACGGAATGTATTGGCATATTTTCCTGCGTCGTAATACATTTCTGACAATTTTGTATAAACCACTTTTTCGCCATCTGCTTTTGGTTTTACGCTATCCAATCGTACAGCTTCAAACATAATTTGCGAAGCAGTTGTGAAATCACCTAAAACTGCGGCAGATTTTGAATAATGCTCGTAGTCATAAGCAGCGCGTTCGTCTTCTTTCGTGACAGCGAACAATGCTTTTGCAGCTTTCAAACCATCTTCATAATATTTTTTCGCTTCGTCTTTTTTGCCATCTTTTTCGGCTTGTTCGCCTTGACGAACACGCGCCCATGCAATCCAACGATTGAGCGTCAAATATTTAGGGTCTTTCGATTCCGTCAATACTTTATTGGCTTCTTCGACCGCTTTGTCATACGCTTTTGCTTGATAGGTCAAATATTTGATGAAACGTGCGCGGGCATCGTAATCCGTTACCGCCAAAGCCGTATATTTTTCCAATGCTTCGGTGATGCGACCATATTTGCCTGCGGCAGTCAAATATTCAATCAAATCTTTCCAAAGTGGGGCGTAATCGTTCTTGATTTTCAAACCTTTGTCTGCATTTTCAATTGCCAACGTATAGTTCTGACCACGTGACCAAATGCGCGCCATTTTTTGGAAAATCTCTGGGTCTGTTGCGTCTTTTGCAACGCCCGATTCGTAAGCCGACATCGCTGGACCTGCATTGCCCGCCGCCAAATGTGCATCGCCGAGTGCAATCCAATATTTCGCTTTTTTAGGCTCAATGTCGCGTGCGCGGGTATAATTTTCGAGTGCTTTTTTCGTATCCACGTTTTTGCCCTTCAAAAATGCCTCGCCT
>JBJOPA010000039.1:0-10310 GCA_046051005.1 Bacteroidota bacterium | reverse complement strand
AATCTTGAATCCACAAAAATATCCATCAATATAACCACGCGGCGCGGTAAATTGATTTTCGGGTAGTTGCCACATTTTTCTGCCCTCCGTATCGAACGCATGCCATTCTTTTGTTGCGCGTATCAACACCATCGGCTGGGCAGTTTGTGCAAAAATGAATTGGGTAACACAACACAAACTGATAAATATCGTATATTTTTTCATTTTTTTTGTCTTAAATTATTGACAAAGATAATTTACTTTTTTGATAGAATTTGAAAAATAATTGATACAAAACGGTTCGCGCACGCACGCACGAGGCAAATATACTGGGGGGGGGCATTTTTTTCGACTTTATAACAAAATTTTTAAAATTGAAAATCTGACGATTAGAAAAATATCAACGCAAAACAAGGAAAACGGATTTTTATAAAAACAAAAATATTTTTTCAAAAAAAACCTAAAAAAGCTACTCGCTACAAAAATCCACGTCCCTACGGGGCTAAAAACAAGAGAACACAGCGAAAAATCAGGAAAAAACATTAAAAAAATAGCCTCACTGCAAGGCAATGAGACTATTTTTTTAGGAAATTAAATTTATAAAATTATTGAATCACCAATTTTTGAGTAGTGGATTCGCCATTTACATTCAATTTTACGACATAAGTTCCCGTCGCCAATTTTTGACCGATGCGGTCTTCGTGGCTGCCTTCCAAACGATTTTGCAACGGCGAAGTCAAGACCAAACGACCTTGTAAATCAAAAATTTGCCATTGTACATCGCCCGATTGACGCAACGTGTAGCCCACGCGCACGTCGTCTGGCGTAGCAGGATTCGGATAGACACTAAAATTGTTGAGATATTGCGCAATATCCTTCGTTCCAACGCGGAAACGGACATATCCGAGCGGCGGTTCAGGTTGTTGAACGCTCAAATAGACGCGATATTCGCCCGGCAACATGCTGATAGGTGCTTGTGGGTCGGTTACATTCAAACTTCCGCCCGACAAATAGTCGTACCAAGTGCCTGCATTTTGGAAAAATGGCGTTACATTTTGCGCAATTACGTCAAAATTTGCAAAAATAGTTACTTTCAAATTCGCCTCTGTGATGTGGAAATGTTTTCTGTAACCAGAGTTCAAATCCGCTTCGTTATATGCCGTCGAACGCGCAAAAACGTTTGGATATTGCTTACGCAAGGCACTCAAATTGCCCCAAACATTGTAAACACGGCGACGGTCAGGGTTTGTATAGTAGTCCCAAAGAATCGGTTTGTTGCTCACGCGACCACCTTGATTGATGGAAATATCGTAGCCCAATTCACCAAATTGCCAATACATTTTCGGACCTGGAACGGTAAAGAAAAACGCTCCCGCCAATTCTTGACGACGCATTGCCGTTTGAGTGGCGCGTGGGTCGTACGGCAAACCGCCTTGATTGCCAAATTGTTGCGTTTTGTAAGCCATTCTTTCTTCGTCATGGCTTTCGAGATAACCGATGTGTTTGTCGTGTTTTGCATCTGACCAACCGCGTCGTTTAGGGGCAACCCAAGAAATATCGTTGCCAAAACCCATTGCCGCATCTTGATACGACCCTGTGGCGTTCGCCCAGACCATCATGCCGCGATTGGCAAGTTCGGTTTCTTCTACGCCGTCGGCGAAATGTTCTAAAATGGTGTAAGCACCCGGCGTTGTATTCTGAACGGTCGTGTGATAATCTTGCAAAATATCCACACGCGATTGGTCATACGCACCCCATGCGCCAATATTACCAACGGTCTGACGTTGGGTGAAACCTTTCGACAAGTCGAAACGGAAACCATCTACTTTGTATTCCGTCAACCAATATTTCAAGCAACGTTTTACATAGTTGCGCGTAAACTGGCTTTCGTGGTTCATGTCCGAACCTACGTTGAAATCATGCGTAGGCGCAGGATTCAACCAAGGATTGTTGGCGGCTGGGCGATTTGTACCCGCGTCCCAATACAATTGCTCCAATGCAGATGGTCCCATCGTGTGGTTGAAAACCACGTCCAAGATAACTGCAATGCCATTGAGGTGGCAAAGGTCAACCAACTCTTTAAATTTTTCGGGCGTGCCGTAATATTTGTCCAACGCCATGTGGTGATTTGGATTATAACCCCAACTATCGTTGCCACCAAATTCAGAAACTGGCATCAATTCGATGGCAGTAATGCCCAATCGCTTGAAATAATTGATGGAGTCAATAATCGTTTGATAATCGTGTCGCGCCACCCAGTCACGCGGCAACAATTCATAAATCATCAAATCACTTTTTTGAGGACGTGTCCAGTTCGTTGCACGCCAAGTATAGGGATAACCACCAGATTTCAAAACGGTTACAATCCCCGCTTGACCTGCTGGATAAGTAGGCATATTCGGGAAAGTAACGCTCGGAATACGGGTATCAGAACCTGGGTCAAGCACCAAAGTACTCAACGGGTCGCTCACGCGCGCGTCGCAACCGACTTGATATTGATACATTTGGGTCGAACCCGCAGTGATGCCGCCGATGCGAATCCACCATGAATTGCCGTCTGGCGTTTTCGCCATTTGGTAGCGCGTGTCGAGTTGCCAGTTTGAAAACGAACCGACTGCAAAAACATTGGTTTTGCCCGGCGCATCTAAACGCAACACAACTGCCGTGTCACCCGCAACCCAGTTTGCACCCAAATCGGTGTTGGCTGGCAATGCCGCCGTAGCCGTCGCGTTGGCAACGACATAGGAAAAACTTTTTGTAACCGTTGTCGCACCGCTTACTGCCGTGAAAACGATGTTGTGATTGCCACCCGTAGTGACATTAATGGTCGAAATCAACTCACGCGCATTGCTTGCCGAACCGACCGTTACGCCGTTGTCCGTCAATGTCAATGTGCCTGCAACAGAAGCTACGCCTCTGAAACTGATGCTCGAACCAATGGTTTTGATAGGACAAGTGCCTTCCTCAGGCGATAAAACAAGCGTTTGCAACGCTGCACCTGCTGAATACACGTCGTAATACATGTCCGCACCCGCAGCAGAACGACCTACCGCCGAACCACTTGCATTGCGAAATACGCAGGCAATTTTTTGTACCGTTTCTGCGGCTGGAACAGCATAATAAGTCCGAATATTGCCAATATTGAACGTGTATTTGTTCGGGCTGCCTGGAACGGGAGTCATTTTCCAACGCGCATCGGCAGTACCCCATGTCGTTTGAACGTATTTCCAGTCTGTCAAACCCGACGAAAGATTTGTGATTACGCCCGTGTGGATGTAAATGTCAGCCGTCGCGTTGTTCAACGCGGCATTGCCCTGCGATGCGTCATACGTAATCACCACATTGTTGTCTGCCGTCGTCGGGAAAACTGGCTCGCACGTCACTTGCGCACGCACAAAACTCGCCAGATGCAACAACACTGCAAAAACGAGTGTCAATTTTTTCATCATAACTTTACAATTTTAATTTTTAAAAAAAGAAAAAAAGGTTGGAAAAGGTTTTTAAATTAATTTTTGATTAAATCAATGAAAATTTTGGTGGTCAAAACCTATAATTTTGATAACTAATAAAGCCTTATGGAAACAAATTAGGAACAAATATAACACGCGTTCGCCAAAAACGGCGTAAAGATATTCTAAAAATTACAATAGTTTTACAGAATTTTTAAAAATGACGTAAAAAAATGATACCCCCCAGTATCCAAACCATTTTTGGAAGTCAGACGACCAGAAAAATATCAACACCAAACCTGAAAAACAGATTTTTTTGAAAACAAAAATATTTTAAAAAAAAATGCCCCCCCCAGTAAAATTCCCCATCAGTCCCCCCGAAGGGAGGAAGAAATCGGTTTTAGGGCATTTTTTTTTAGATATTTTATCAATAATTTAAATTTATTTTCAATCCATCATTTTTTTCAATTCTGACAATTTCATCATACATTCGATGGGTGTCATGGTGTTGAGGTCGAGTTGTTCGAGGGCATTTTTCAAGGCTTCGACTTTGGGGTCGCCCGTATCGAAAATGCTGAGTTGCAATTGCTGCGGCATGGTTCGGAGGGCTTGTCGGGCGTGCTGTTGTTGCTGTTTGGCGACTATTTTTTCCAAACCAGCCCCCCCCCCAGTATATTCGGCATTTTCGTTGCCTTCGATGTGTTTTTTTTCGAGTTGTTGCAGGATTTCGTTGGCGCGTTGCACAATTTGGTCGGGCATGCCCGCCATGCGCGCCACGTGAATGCCAAACGAATGTTGCGAACCGCCCGCCGTCAATTTCCGTAAAAACAACACTTTTTGATTAATTTCCCTTGTCGAAACGTGAAAATTTTTGACCCGTTCTTCTTTTTCCGCCAACTCATTGAGTTCATGATAATGCGTGGCAAAAAGCGTTTTAGGGCGTTCGGCAATGTCATGCAAAAACTCCGCGATAGACCACGCAATCGAAATGCCGTCGTAAGTGCTGGTTCCGCGCCCGATTTCGTCCAACAAAATGAGCGACCGCGCCGACACATTGTTCATAATACTCGCCGTTTCGTTCATCTCGACCATAAAAGTTGATTCGCCGCTCGAAATATTGTCCGACGCGCCCACGCGGGTAAAAATTTTGTCTAACAAACCCAATTCCGCTGCTTCGGCAGGCACAAAGGAACCGATTTGCGCCATCAAACAAATGAGTGCCGTTTGCCGCAACAAAGCAGATTTACCCGCCATGTTGGGTCCCGTAATCATCATAATTTGCCGGGTTTCGTTGTCCAAAAACACGTCATTTGGCACATATTTTTCGCCAATCGGCAATTCCTGTTCGATAACGGGGTGTCGTCCGTTGGTGATATTGATGGCGTATCCATCGTTGAGCGTTGGTTTTACATATTGATATTTTTTGGCAAGAATGGCAAACGAAGTCAAACAATCCAAGACCGCCACGATTTGGGCGTTTTGCTGAATCGGCTCGATGTAAGGCATCAAATCGCGATTGAGTTGTTGAAAAAGTTGTTCTTCGAGCGCAATCATGCGTTCGTCGGCGGTCAAAATTTTCTCTTCGAGGGTTTTCAGCTCGTCGGAAATGTAGCGTTCGGCGTTGGCGAGGGTTTGTTTTCGCACCCAATCTTTCGGCACTTCCATTTGTTTATATTTCGCCGTCACCTCGATGTAATAACCAAAAACGTTGTTGAAACCAATTTTGAGGCTTGGAATGCCCGTTTTTTCGATTTCTCTTTGCTGAATTTGTAGCAAAACTTGTTGCGCATTGGCAATCAGTTGGCGCAACTCGTCCAATTCTGCATGGATATTGTCGTTGATGACACCGCCTTTTTGCGACGTGGCGGGCGCGTCGGGACGAATGGTTTTTTCAATCAAATCCGCTACATTTTCTAACGGATTGATTTGTGCCAACAGTTTTTTCATGGCTTCGGGTTGCGCCGTTTCGGTTGCGCCGAGTTGCGGCAGCGCGGCAATCGCACGCAAGGCACGCGCCACTTGCAACAGCTCACGCGGGCTGACACGACCGAGCGCAACCTTTGAAATCAAGCGTTCCAAATCGCCAATTTGCTTGAAAAAAGCGATATATTTGAGTCGAAAATCTTCTTGATGCAACAAAAAATCGGTGATTGCCAAGCGTTTTTCTATCTCAATTTTATTTTTTAACGGCAACACCACCCACTTGCGCAACATGCGCGCCCCCATCGGCGAAGTCGTTTGATTCAACACTTGTAACAACGATTTTCCGTTTTCGTGGTTCGCTTCCACGAGTTCCAAATTGCGCATCGTGAAGCGGTCGAGCCAAACAAATTTGTCTTGTTCGAGCCTCGAAACGCGGTTGATGTGCAGCAAATTGTTGTTTTCCGTCGTCGCCAAATAATGCAACGTCGCGCCCGCCGCCGATTGTGCCAAAGACATTTCTTCGATGCCAAAACCTTTGAGACTGACCGTCGAAAAATGTTCTAACAGCTTTTCACGACCGTAGTCGTGCGAATAGACCCAGTCTTCGAGCGTCGTAAAAAATTGGTTGGAAAAACGCGATTTAAATTCCGATTGCCATTTTTTTGGAAAGACAATCTCGGAAGGAGAAAAATTTTGTATTATTTTTTCGATGTATTCCCAATTTCCTTCTGTAACAATCAATTCGCCTGTCGAAAGGTCGAGCAACGACAAACCAATTTGCGCGCCGCGTGCGTCGGGCGCAAGGGTGGCGAGAAAGTTGTTTTCGTTTTGTTCGAGCAACGTGTCGCCGACCGCTACGCCGGGCGTGACGACTTGCGTAATGCCGCGCCGAACCACGCGACCGGGAACGGGTTTTTCGAGTTGGTCGCACACGGCAACGCGAAAGCCTGCGCGCACCAATTTGGGCAAATAATTGTCGAGCGAATGATGCGGAAAACCCGCCAATTCCATTTCAGAACTCGACCCGTTGTGCCGCGCCGTCAGCGTGATGCCCAGCGTTTGCGATGCTTTGATGGCATCTTCACCAAAAGTTTCAAAGAAATCGCCGACCCGAAACAGCAAAATCGCTTCGGGATATTTGGCTTTGAGCGCGAAAAACTGCTGCATCATCGGTGTCGCAGCTTTGTTGGCAGGGTCGTTTTTGAGGTTGGGTTCCTTGGTTTCGCTATTTTTAGAGGGTCTCGCCATGATTTTTTTTTCGTTGTTGCTGAAAACGTTTTTTTTCGTCTTCTGACCAATATTTTATCCGCAAAGGTAAAAAAAAATCTCAAAACGCTACCCCCCAGTATCCAAACCAATTTTAGTAGTTTTTTCCGTTTTTTTGAAAATAAAATGATTAAAAAATCCAAAAACGCTACCCCCCAGTATCCAAGCCGATTTTGATGTTTTTTTTGCTTTTTTGAAAGTGAAACGATTAAAAAAATATCAACACTGGAAATGGAAAATACGCTTTTTGAAAACAAAAATTTTTTCTTAAAAATCCATTCGCAATCGCAAATTGATGCGACGAGAGGTCAAATAATTCGGAATTGCAAATTGTGTGTTATAAATGGATTTGATGAAAGTTCTCGATGCTTCATTAGAAACTTTCATCAAGTTAAAGAACTCCAAACTTGCCCAAGTCGAGCGCGTGAAACGGAGAATGTGTTGTGGTTTTCGAGCGCGTTTTGCTTCGTCGAACAACAAAACCGAGAAACCCAAGTCCACCCGATGATACGGTTTGAGGCGATACGGATTGCGGTAAATCGTATTATTATTTGGCACACCGTAGGGAAGTCCCGTACCAACGGTGGTATTTAGGTGCATTTTAAAATTTTTATTTCTCGGAAAATAATCCTGCAAAAACAGCGAAACCGTCGCCAATTGGTCGGTCGGACGCGCTGCATCGCGCACGGGCTTGGCTTCGAGACTGCCAAAAGGTCGGATTTGGTGTTGCACGCCGTCCAAACTTTCACGCGCCCGCAAGAGCGAAAGATTTATCCAAGATTCAGTTCCCGGCACAAACTCGCCGTTGAGTCGCATGTCCCAACCCATGATGTAACCCGTCGCGTCGTTGTTGCCCGAATATCGAATCCGAACGTTGTCCACGTCGTAAGAAACCAAATCCCAAAGCTGTTTATAATATATTTCAGAAATAAATTTGAACGGAATTTTTCGTCCACCGAGTTTGAAATTATAGGTCAAACCGCCCACAATATGCAACGATTTTTGAGACAAAACGGACTCATTTACGGTTCCATTCAGGCGGCGCAACTCCCGATAAAACGGCGGTTGAACATAAAGACCAGCCGCCAAACGATAGGAAATATCGCGATTCGTGTTGAGCGGTTTGTAGGACAATTGAAGGCGCGGCGACACGTTCAATTCGCCGTTCAACGACCAATACGTTGCCCGCAAACCCGCCGAAAACTGCAATTCTCCGATGCTATCGCGTCGCCAACTGTACGTATCTTGCAAATAACCGCTCACTCTGTCGCTTTGCAAGGTGTTGGTGGTTTTCAAAACGGAGCGCAGCAATAGTTTTGTTGTGTCGAAAGGCAGCGAATACAAAGCCGAATCAAGCCGTTCCCATTCGTTGATGCGGTCGTTGATTTCTTCGCGTTGATATTTCACACTCCACTGCAAAAAATGGGTGTTGTTGGCAGATTTTTGAATTTCATAACCGCCTTTGTGTTCGATATTGGTGACGGCGGAATACAAATAATTTCTAACATAATTGTGTTGCGTTCCTGTTCCGAGCGTCGAAACGAGTTCGCCCGGATTGCGGCTGCTGAGGTTCAAATCTACTTCGCCCAGCAGATAATCGCCGATAATATCAATGCCTTCGGTTTCCGAATTTTGGTAACGCGAAGCTAAAAATTTTAAAAAATATGGATTTTTTTTGCGTTCGGGCAAATACGTCAACGACACGCCGCCCATGCCATTTTGGAAACGGTCGCGCTCTTGTCCTTCAAAAACGGAAGTGATTTGAAGTTGATAATTGACCACGCCCGTCGCCGTCGCCCGCGAAACGGGAACGAGTTGAAACACGCTGGCATTGTAATTTCCCATCAAACCGACTTGCCAACTTTTGTTGAGGTCATAGGTCAAATAGGTCTGAAAATCTACAAAATTGGGCGTATATTCGCCTTTTACGTCCAACGAACCCAACAAATATTGCGTCGTTTTGTAACGCGCCCCAAACAAATATCGAAAACGTTGATAATCATTTTTCTTAACTTTTACGCTGCCTTCCAAATGCGCCGACGCACCCAAAAAACTGCCCATCACCGAAGCACGAACGGAATCGGGACGTTTGTATTTGATGTCCAAAACCGAAGACATTTTGTCGCCATAACGCGCTTCAAAACCGCCCGAAGAAAAAGACAAATCTCGAATCAAATCGGGGTTTGGAAACGTCAAACCTTCTTGTTGACCCGCTCGAATGAGCTGTGGACGATAGATTTCAAAGTCATTGACATAAACCAAATTTTCATCATAATTTCCGCCTCTGACTTGATATTGCGAGGTCAATTCGCCGCCGCTTCCGCTATTTGTACCGAGTGCAATGCTCGGCAAAACGGATTCTAAATTGCCCGTTGTGGAAGGCAAATACCTGAAATTTTCGACTTTTCCGCGTTGCATTTGGTCGTCGCGAAGGCGATTTTGCTTGACTTCGACGGTTTGTTGTTCTGTATTTGGCTGCAATACGAAGTCAAAACGGCGTTGGTCGCCCCCCCCCAGTATATCCAGCTTTTTTTCGACCGATGTGAAGCCCACACGCGACACGACGAGCGTGAAACGTCTGCCCGCAGGAATTTCGAGGCGATATTCGCCATCGGCATTGGTCGTTGCAATTTTATTGATTTCTCGAATGCCAACCGTGACTTGTTCAACAGGATTTTGCGTCGTATTGTCGCTTATTTTTCCAAAAATTGTTGCCGTTTGTGCCGTCGTTTTTCCAACAAAAAACAGTTGAAACAGTCCAAAAATGAACAAAGCGTGAAACCGTATATTTTTTTTCATAAATATTTTTCAAAAAAAGGAAGATTGCGAAGAAAGAAATACGCCACAAAGACGCATAAACCAACAAAATATTTTTCGGCAACGAAATATTAAGATTTTAAAATCACTTTTTGAGATAACTCAAACTCGCGCCCGACAAGCAAAGGCTGTCCAACTGACGCGCCGAACCATTGAAAACGTTGAAATCCACATAACCTTTAATGCCATTCAACTTGCCGCGATTGCCGTATTGCCAAAATTGCCAAACCACGTTGGCTGCCAAACGTGGCGGCGTATTGCCATATTTTGCTATCCAAATGGGGTGTTGGTCAAATTCGCCTGCAATATATTGGTTATAAAACTTATAATAAGTATAGATAATAGGTTTGGTTCCGTACTCAATTTCGAGCATTCGGAGCAACTCGCGCAAGCGGGCGATGATGAGGTCGCGCGGGAGTTCGTCGGTGACTTCAAAATCCACGACGGGCGGCAAATCGCCGTAGCCCAATTCCACCCATTCCATAAAATTTTCGGCTTGTTCTCGCGGCGGAATCGCGGGTCTGAAAAAATGATACGCGCCACGTCGAATCTTGACGCGCCGAATTTCCGCCCAATTGGTTTTGAACGAATTGTCCACGTGTTGCCTGCCTTCGGTGGCTTTCACAAAGGCAAAATTGATGCCTTGCGTGGCAACCGTGTCCCAATTTATTTTTTCTTGATAACGCGAAATATCAATGCCTTGCACGGGATAATCGGTGATGCGTTCGGTATCGGCTTCGCAACTCATCAAGCAACATAAACTTGACAAATAAAATAGATAACAAATATGTTTCAAGTTGTGAATCAAAATATTATTTTAAAATCTACACTTTTTTGAGATTCATTTTTTGAGAGAAACACGGGGGGGGGGGGGGG
>JBJOPA010000038.1:0-3805 GCA_046051005.1 Bacteroidota bacterium | reverse complement strand
TTGCATCGAAATTTCGATATTCAATGCCTGTCCACGTTCAATTGGATTTGGCGAAACGCTAAATGTTTTCACACCTTCCAACTCTTGTGTACCAATAGTCGTACCCGTTCTGAACGAACCAGTCGCTGAATATTGCGTACAACCCGCAGCAACCGAAGTATAAGTCGTAAATGGACGAACACGCCAGTAGTAAGTTCTGTTTGCCACCATCGCCGTTTGTCCTTGACGAATAAACGCATTGTTGACCGCAATGTTGGAAGTTGTCGAAAAGAACGAAATCAAACCCACATCAAACGTTTGAAGCAACGAAACTTCCACGATATAACCTTCCGCATTCTGAACAGGATTCCAACTCAATTGAACATAATTATAAAACGGCTGAACCGCACCACCAAGTGGAGAAACCAACGTCGGAACCGCAGTCGCCCCCAACAAAGAAGGCGTAACATTGCGACGAATATACGAACGATTGGCATTCGTTGTCAAATCGGTACGAATCATCGTTTTTTGTTGTGCAGAGAAAACATAACTCGTACAACCTGAAAAATAGCTCATCACATTGTTGTTTGCTTTCAACTGTGCGCCATTTGGGTCAAACCAGTTTTGGTTGCCCGCACAAGCTGTACCCGAAACACTTGCATTCAAGCCATTGTAGTCGGCAGGTGTGTCGCAAAGATAGTCACCCGCAGCACCGCAATTGTCACGTGCTACGTTTTCAGTAGTCACACCGCCGGGCGAAACCGTTGATGCACGATTGGCACTAAATGCCAACGGACCCGCGTCCCAACCATTGTGCGTATGCGGCAACGTAAAAAAGTGACCCATTTCATGTGCCAACGTAGCAGCGTCGCCACCAATCTGACTTTTTATAGACACAATCCAGTCCGCAGAATAAGCCGCGCCATTGAAAGAGTTTGAATAATATGCCAATGTTGTGCCAGGACCGCCGCCCGCAGCAGTTGCATTGTTGACGACATAAATATTCATGGCATCATATTTTTTATTTTGTACTGCCAAACTAACCCCAAACGAGCCACGTGGCGTATCGTACAAACCGTCATTGTTAATATAATTGATGCCTGGAGGATTGCCGCCTTCCGCAGGACGCAAATAGAATTGAATCTCTTGGTCGCGGTAATATTCGTTGAGTGCGCAAAGTTGTGCCATCACGTTCGCTTCAGGCAAACGACCTGTGCCGTCTGTTTTTGCAACCAAATGAAAAATAACGGGAACATAAATCACCGCACGAGTTTCCAACGTGCCGCCGCGACTTGCCAAAATTGCTTTATTGCGAAGCAATTGTTCTACAATAATTTGGCGGTCTTCTTCATTCAAACCACAACGTTGATTCTGAACTTGTGCCGAAACCGTTGTCGTCACAAAAAATGTAGCTACAAGCGCAGCTAATTGTAAGGTTTTTTTCATATTTTTTTAAAATAAAAGTTGATGCTGAAAAGGTTTTTTTCAGTTGTTAAAAAACAGAAATTTTTTATTAAAATTGTATTAGAATTTTATTGAAATTAGGAAAACGATAAACAATAATTTGATGAATTTGGTTGCAAAAATAATTTTGACGGACAAAAATAGAAAATTTTCAGATTCCCATATGTTAATAAAAGTAAATTTTCAAAAAATCTACCTTCAAAGGCTACCCCCCAGTATAAAACCCCAAAAAAGGTGTTTCGCTCGTGAAAAATTTTTCTAAAAAGTTCAAATTTATTCTGCCATTGCGTTGCCCGCAATCCACGCACCCGACCATGCGGCTTGAAAATTAAATCCACCCGTGATGGCATCAATATTTAGGATTTCTCCTGCAAAAAACAAATTTTTAATCACTTTACTTTCCATTCGCTTAAAGTTTATTTCGTTCAAAGAAATTCCGCCTGCGGTTACAAATTCTTCTTTGAACGTACTTTTCCCTTCGACGGCATATTTTCCTGCGCCCAATTCGTTGGCGAGTGCTTCCAATTTCACCTTCGTAACGTCCGACCAACGCAACGATGCGTCCATGCCAACCCACCAAACCAACCGTTGCCAAAGCCGCGACGGAATGCCATATTGTGGCGTTGCCGACACCGCTTTTCGCGCCAATTCGAGTTTTTGTTCTACGAAATATTCCAAAATTTCGTGCGGGCGATAGTCGCCTGTCCAGTTCACCGTCAGTTCAAAGTTGTGTTTTTTCTCATGCAACGCCCGTGCGCCCCATGCCGAAAGTCGCAACACCGACGGACCCGAAAGCCCCCAATGTGTCACCAATAATGGTCCTTCGGTCTTCAATTTCGCATCTACAACGGCGAGTTGCGCACGCGGAACGCTCACGCCCGCGAGGTCGTCAAGTCGCCCGTCTTTGATGTTGAACGTGAAAAGCGACGGCACAGGCTCCACAATCGTGTGTCCCAAGCCGCGCAACCATTCCCAAACGGCGGTCGAACTGCCCGCCGCCACCATCACGCGGTCGGCGATGACGGTTTTTTGGACGCTATTTTCGTTAAAAGTTACTTCAATTCGCTCATCTTCTTGCGGTTTGATGCGTTCAACGCGGCTATTTTTACAAATATTGATGCCCAAACGCTCCGTTTCACTGGCAAAACAATCAATAATCGTTTGCGACCGATTCGACATCGGAAACATGCGCCCGTCCTCCTCAATTTTGAGGGAAACGCCGCGTTGCTCGAACCATTCAATCGTGTCGCCCGTCGAAAAACGGCTAAACGGACTCATCAATTCCCGTTCGCCGCGTGGGTAATTTTTCGCTAATTCTCGATTCACAAAACAAGCGTGCGTCACGTTACAACGTCCGCCGCCGCTTATTTTCACCTTTTGTAACACGTCATTTCCGCGTTCCAAAATCGTTATTTTGGCGTTTGGGTTGGCTTCGGCTGCGGCAATGGCTCCAAAAAAACCTGCCGCCCCGCCTCCAATAATAATAATTTCCATTCTTATTTATATTTCTAAAATATCTATCAAATTATCTTTTGAAAAAATACTTTTGTCGGGTGAATTTTTTCAATAGCAAACATTACCTCAAAATCCTTCAAAAAATGCTACCCCCCAGTATAAGTCCCTTTTTTTCAGCATTTTTCTTCTAAAAAAAACACTTTTGTCGGGTGAATTTTTCTAATATCAAACTCATTTAATCTTTTTTCTTTGCTTTTGGGTGCGCTTGTTCATAGACGCGGCGGAGTTTTTCGACCGAGTTGTGGGTATAAATTTGCGTTGCCGAGAGGTTTGAATGCCCCAAAAGCGTTTTGATGGCGTTCAAATCCGCCCCATGGTCTGCCAAATGCGTGGCGTAGCTGTGTCGCAACGTGTGCGGCGTGCGTTGCTCGATGGTCGTGACTTTGCTCAATATTTTTTTCACGCGGGCAATCAGGCTTGAACTTGCCAACGGTTTGCCTTTCGTATTCAAAAAAACGCGATTGTTTGATTCGGAATTGACCACTTTTTTGCGTTCTTCGACAAATTTTTCGAGCAAATCGGCAAGTTCGATACCGAACGGCACGAAACGTTCTTTTTGTCCTTTTCCTAACACTTTTATCCGCCGATGTCCAAAATCGAGGTCTGCCATCGTCAAATTCAGCAATTCGGAATGCCGAATCCCCGTTGCATACAACGTTTCCACCATCACATGGTCGAGAAAATTTGAATACGAATCGTCGTTAAAACTTTGCGCAATTTGCTGCATTTGCGGTTCTGTGACGGTGGCGGGCAGGCGTTTTCCCATTTTGGGCAGCACGATTTTCCGCATCGGGTCGGTGTCAATGTGCTGTTGTCGTTGCAAAAATTTGAAAAATGTTTTGAGCAT
>JBJOPA010000037.1:0-3551 GCA_046051005.1 Bacteroidota bacterium | reverse complement strand
AAGCCCCCCCCCAGTATAAGCCACCCCCAGCCACCCCGAAGGGAGGGAAGAACACGAAATTTTTAGCGCGCTTTTTTTATAATTTTAATTAAAAATCGGTTCAAACTTTGTCAAACCTTTGTACTTTTGGGGCGTTTTTTGTCAAAGACGTTTATTAATTTATCAACAATAATTTTTTTTTGGATATGAAATATGATGTTACTGTCATCGGTTCTGGACCTGGCGGCTATGTTGCTGCCATTCGAGCGGCACAATTGGGGCTAAAAGTAGCCATTATTGAGCGTTATGCCACATTGGGCGGCACTTGTTTGAACGTAGGTTGCATTCCGTCGAAGGCGTTGTTAGACTCGTCGGAGCATTATCACAATGCCACGCACACGTTCAAAACACACGGCATTGATGTTGCCGAAGGCGCGATTTCAGTCAATTTTCAACAAATGATAGCTCGCAAAAACGAAGTAGTCGCGCAAACGTGCAAAGGCGTTGAGTTTTTGATGAATAAAAATAAAATTGATGTGTATCGCGGTCACGGCTCGTTTTCATCGGCAAACGTGATTTCCATTGCCAAGCCCGACGGCTCGAAAGTGGACATCGAAACCGCAAAAACCATCATCGCAACGGGTTCAAAACCGATTGTGCCGCCTGCATTTAATTACGACCGAAAACGGGTCATTACGTCCACCGAAGCCTTGCAATTGCCGAGTGTTCCGAAAAAAATGGTCGTCATCGGTGGCGGCGTGATTGGCTTGGAATTGGGTTCCGTCTATGCGCGATTGGGTACGGAAGTGCATGTGATTGAGTTTGCCGACCGCATTATTGCGACGATGGACAGCGATTGTTCCAAAGAATTGCAACGGTCGTTGAAAGGTTTGGGCGTAAAATTCTACCTGCAACACGCCGTCACGGGCGTAGAAGCAACCGAAAATAGTGCCGTCGTTACGTTCCAAAAACGCGGCGAAGAAGCCTTGCAAACCATCGAAGCGGATTACTGTTTGGTTGCCATTGGTCGCCGTCCCTACACCGATTCGTTGGGTTTGGAAAACGCGGGCGTTGTGAAAGACGAACGCGGACGCATCGCCGTCAACGCGCATCTCGAAACCAATGTGGCAGGCATTTATGCCATCGGTGACGTGGTCGTAGGCGCGATGTTGGCGCACAAAGCCGAAGAAGAAGGCGTTTTTGTTGCCGAAACCATTGCGGGCGAACAACCACATATCAATTATAATCTTATTCCGGGTGTTGTCTATACGTGGCCCGAAGTGGCGAGCGTGGGGCAAACCGAAGAGCAACTCAAAGCGTCGGGCGTTGCCTACAAATCGGGCAAATTTCCGTTCAAAGCATTGGGTCGCGCACGGGCGAGCATGGACACCGACGGCATGGTGAAAGTATTGGCTGATGCCGCAACGGACGAAATTTTGGGCGTTCACATGGTCGGACCGCGTGCTGCCGACATGATTATCGAAGGCGTGGCACTCATGGAGTTCCGTGCGTCGGCAGAAGATGCCGCCCGCATGAGCCACCCCCACCCGACCTACACCGAAGCATTCAAAGAAGCGGCATTGGCGGCAACGGCAAATCGCGCTTTACATATTTAAAAAAAATAAAAATATTTATTTTTAAAAACAAATGCGCCGCGAATGGAAATAGAATGTTACTGTTTTCATTCGTGGCGTTTTTTGCTGATAAAAAGGGCTTTTTGGGGGTTTTATACTGGGGGGTACTTTGTTTTGATGTATTTTTAATATTTTTGATGCTTTTTTGATTTACTTTTAATTTTTACGAGATTTGGGATATTTTTCTGTTAGTTCTTTTTTGGCAGGTTTTCCAGTGGGGGCGGCATTTTGCTTGACATTGGGACCCGTTTTTTTTTCGTTGCTCAAAAATAGCATCGAACATGGCACACGCGCTGCCGTTTCGATGGCGACGGGCGTAACTTTGGCGGACGTTTTGCTGTTGATTTTCGCATTTTCGGGCGTAGAAACCATGTTGCCCCAAAACGGAATCGTTGAAAATGTGGTCGAAATCGTGGGCGGCATTTTTCTCATTGTTTTGGGCGTTTCGGCGGTTTTGAAGCGGGTTGATACTGTGGGGGGGACAATTGCGCCGCGTCAATCGGTGTTGAAATATATTTCATTGGGTTTTTTCCTAAATATTCTCAATCCTGTTAACTTTGCGGAATGGGTTGGCACGGCAAGCTATTTGAAAGCGCGACTGGGCTATTCGACGATGCAAAGCATTAGTTTTTTTTCGGGTGCGTTGTTGGCAGTTTGGTTGGTCGAAACGGCGATTGGTTTGTTTGCGGCGCGGCTCAAAAATTACTTAACGCCGCGTATGATGCGCAATTTTAACGTTGCCACAGGCGTTTTATTTCTGCTTTGTGGCGTATATTTGCTTTATCGCGCTGCATTTTGATGTTCATTTTATTAGATTTTTTATAAAAAATATTAAAAAAAAATATGAATCAACTTTACCTTACGCCGACGGTTCGGCAATTGTTATTTATCAATGTTGCGGTTTTTATTTTCACTGATTTCATTGCGCCCATGTTTCATCAACAATTGGGTTTGCCAGCAGGAGAATTGACGAAAGCAAAATATTTTGCTTTAAATTTTAATTTGAATTCAATAGATGGCGAACCTTTACCTTTCTATCCAAGTCAAATTTTGACGCACATGTTCACGCATGGGAATTTTGCACATATTATGTTCAATATGTTTGGTTTGATTACGTTTGGACCGCCGTTGGAATTGATGTTGAAACAACGTCGTTTTCTGATAATTTACTTTGCGGCAGGTTTGGGCGCGGCGGCGTTGCAATGGTTGGTGACTCCCGAAGGTTCGCTTTTGGGCGCGTCGGGCTGTATGTTTGGCTTGTTGGCGGCGTTTGCGATGTATTTTCCAAACGTGGAATTGATGTTGATGTTCATTCCATTTCCCATCAAAGCGAAATTTTTCGTATTGATTTATTCTGCAATTGAGTTGTATTTGGGCATGAGCGGCAGTCAATCGGGCGTGGCGCATTTTGCCCATTTGGGCGGCGCGATTATGGCATTTTTGATTATTTTATTTTGGAAAAAAGGGCGCGTTTGGTAAAAAATGGAGATAAAAAAAACGTTATTTTTGATTGGCATCATTCCTGCGCGCTACGGTTCGACGCGATTTGAAGGCAAACCATTGGTCAAAATCGGTCAAAAAACCATGATTGAACGCACTTACCGACAAGCGGAAAAGTGTAAAAGTTTGGCTGCCGTTTGGGTGGCGACTGATGATGAACGCATTTTTGAACACGTCAAATCTTTTGGCGGAAACGTGGTGATGACCCAAGCCTCGCACCCAACAGGCACGGACAGAATCGGCGAAGCGGTTCAAAAATTGAAAAAAACATATCCAAATTTGGACGGAATTGTCAACATTCAAGGCGATGAACCGTTCATTTTGCCGCAACAAATCGAAAAAATTGCGGATATACTGGGGGGGGGGCATTTTCGGATTGCCACGCTTGCCAAACGGCTTTCGGACTGGCAAGAGGTGAAAAATCAGAATATTGTAAAG
>JBJOPA010000036.1:0-2839 GCA_046051005.1 Bacteroidota bacterium | reverse complement strand
AACAACGGAATGCTCAAAACTGCCAATCGAAACGCAATTTCGCTGCCAATTCCAAGTGAATGGCGGCTATTTTTCACCATTTCATGCAGCAAAAAAAGACAGCCCACTTGTGCAAAAACCGACATCAGACGCACGCCCAACGCGCCGCCCAACCACAAACCCATGCGCACAAACAACGCAATCATAGGCGGATGGTCGAAATAACCCCAATCCAAACGCAGGGCGTAGAGCCGATAATAGGCTTCGTCGTGCGAAAGGTCGGTCAAACCTGCTTGCAACAAATTGAGGATTGCCCAACTCAATAAAAAGATTGAAAACGGCAATTTTTCAAGGAAATTAACCCCAATTTCTCTATATTTTTTGTACATAAAACGGCGTAAAAAGTATGGTTTCGATATTCGTAAACACGATTTTTCAAAAAAAATGCGCGCAAAATTACGTCCTTTAATTGGGAAAAATTCCATTTCAAACAAAAAAAAGCTACCCCCCAGTATCCAGACAAAAAAAAGCATCAAAAAGATAATTTTCAAAATCTTTTCAATGCTTTTCAGCTTTTTTAAAACCTCTTTTTTTTCAAAAATTAGACGGCGCGTTTGGCTTTGTCCCAAACGACCGATTGTTGCCCGTTGATGAGTCTGAAAAATCCGCGATAAACCGAATAATTCATCATGCAAAAATAATACGGAACAAAAAGTGCTTTTATCTTGATTTGCCGTGTTTCTAATATCCAACCCAAGATGGCTGCAATATAAAATACGGTTTGTAATAAAAATAATATTTTATAAAACAAACTATTTGTCAACAAAACCAAAGCGAAATTGGCAATCAAAATGAGCGGCAACAAGAGCGGCGCGAGTGTCCAACGCAATACGCGATGCGACACATATTGAAAACACAACATGCCATATCGAAACGGATTCAGCAATGCGCGCAATCGCCAAACGGCTTGCAAACCGCCTGCCGAAATCCGAATTTTGCGTTTCAATTCCTCGCCGACGGAGGCAGATTTTCCCTCTGCGGCGTAGGCTTCGGGTTCGTAAACGACTTTGTAGCCGCGTTTTGCGATGCGCATGGTCATCACAAAATCTTCGATGAGCGTATCTTTTTCGACGGGTTGATACAATTCTGTTCGCAACGCAAATAATTCGCCCGCCGCGCCAACTACCGAATATAATTCTGAATCCCATTTTTTTAATAGTGATTCGTATTTCCAATAAATACCTTCGCTTGCACTTGCGTCGTCGTCGTTTGCCATTCGGACGCGCTTTTCTCCTGCGACTGCGCCTACTTTTTCATCGGCAAAATGTCTTATAATTTTATGGACGGCTTGCGGATTGATGTCGGTGTTGGCATCGGTGAAAATGACGATGGGCGTTTCCACAAATTCCATCACGCGCTCGACGGCGGCAATTTTTCCGCGTCTTTCAGGTTGAAAAAACAACTGAATGCGCCCATTTTCGCTGTGATTGATGATGCGTTCGTTGGTTCCGTCGGTCGAGCCGTCGGTGACAAAAAAGAAATGAATTTTTTCTTTCGGATAGTCGAGCGCGAGGGTATTTCGGATTTTTTCGTCAATCCAACCTTCTTCGTTGTAGGCGGCGACCATGAACGTAACTTCGGGCAAATTTTGGTACGGATACTGGGGGGTCGCTTTTTTTCCGAAAAAAAGGCGTTTCAGACGCACCAACGCGAACAAAACGATGCCATAGCCGACGTAACTATACACGACCAAAAAAATGCCGAGCCACAACAAAACTTTCAAAAAAGTAAGGAGTAAGGAAATTGTCATAGTGATTTTTGTAAAAACGTTTTCTCTCAATAGTATGTAAAGACCCAAAAACAAAGCCATTTCGAGGCGGCTTGCTTTTCCAATCGCTGCAAAAATAGTGACGAAAGGTTGAAAAAAATGACTTTTTGAAAAAAAAACAGTGAAAACGATGAAAAATACCCTTTTTTTGGGATACGGTTTCCTTGTTTTTGGCAAAGCATTTGCGACTTATAAGGTAATTCGATGGTTAAAATATATTTCTACGTTTCGACAAAATCTTACAAAAAGAAAGGATTTTACAACAATAAAAAATTTATATCAATATTTTCTCTTTTAACATAATAAAAAAAAATACGCTAAATTGGTTAGTTTTCTACTAATTTTCCTACAAAAATTGCATTAAAAATAAAAAAATGTAAGTTTTTTTTGAAATTTTAAGATAAAATTAAGATTAGAGTCAAAATCGCGTCGTACTTTTGCAACAGGTTTTTGGAATGGGTGAGGATATCGTATGAGCCATATTTAAGAAAAACTATGAGAGAAACGTTTTCTTGAAAATCAATCTTACAAAATTTTATGGGTTTTCGGACGCACATTCCTACAATAAAAATTTTATGCTTGCCAAAAGCGACCACTAAGAACTTTAACAACCGGGTTTTCTTTGAAAACTTACCGACCGATTTTTCAACCAACGTATTTTAGAAAATGACTTTTGTCGCAGTTGCACAAAAGACAAGCACTTTTTATTTAAAAACCGTTTGACGGTTGCGAATTTTATTATTTTTTAACATAAATATTTGACGAAATTAAATTTTGAAAAATATTTATTCATACTATGAATTAAGAACACACCCATGTCTAATCAATTTAAAAATCCGTCGGCGACCAACGCGCCTGACGCTCAAAGTCGTGCCAATATTTTGGTCATTGAAGACCATGACATCATGCGATTGTTGATAGGTAAAGCCTTGAAACAAGACGCGGATATTGTAACAAAACGTGATGGTTTTGAGGCAATGGCTTGGTTATCGGGCGGTAATTTGCCTGACCTTATCCTTTTGGATATGGAAA
>JBJOPA010000035.1:0-3944 GCA_046051005.1 Bacteroidota bacterium | reverse complement strand
TAAGATGGCAAAAACTTTTCTTAACAATTTAAAAACTTAATCTTATGAAAAAAACTTAGCTTTTCTAATTGGTTTTTACTGTTGACTTTTGATTTTTTAATCTTGGTCAACACTAATCATTTTCCAGCCCCATTCATTTTTTGCTTTGTTGAATGAAAGCAACGCGATGCCTGTGAGTGCTTGTCCGTCAATAAGTCCTGCTTTTTTTACCAAATCAGCACCTACATAAACGTTACTTGGTTTCATGAAACCAAAATCGCGTCCGAATGGAATTTGAATGCGCTCCGAAAGGCGGCGACAAATTTCGTCTGGAATTTTTTCTTTTTCGGGTCTTCCGCCGACTACGCCCCAACCTCTGACAGTGATTTTTTCACCGTCTTTGCCCATTGCGCTCATGTCTGCTTCGCGTATTTTCAACGCCCAAATATCACCGATTTGTACACGCTCGAATGGTTTTTTCAACTTGTGCTTTCCGCCGATTTTTTTATCAACGGCAAAGAAGAAAATCGCACGTTCTTTGTCAACGTGTGTGATAACGGCTACGCTTTCCGCCAAATCTGCCCACAACAATTGGTCGGCGCGTCCAGCATAGCGGATATAAAGCATTTTGTTATTGAAAGGCGTTCTCATATCGGCGTACCATTCCAAATTTTTCCATTTTTGGATTTGTTTAGATACTTTCGCATCTTTTTTGGTACGGGCGAGGATAACGGTTTCAATTTCCGTTTTTGCTTCGGTATTAAAATTGCCTTTGAGCAACAATGCGGCGAAAGATTCGCGTACTTGCACTGCCAATTCGCTTTGTGAAGGCAACAAAAATGCTTTTGAATAACATGCCATCGCTTCGTTTTCGCGTCCAGCTATCAAATAGCTTTCTGCGAGCGAAGCCCATGCCCAAAATTCGGTTGACCGTTCGCGCAAAACATGGATTAATTCCATCTGAACGCGGGCGGCTTTGCCCATTTTGCTCATCAAAATCGCACGTGCGTAAGGGAGCCAAACGTTGCGCGGCATTTTTTCAAGTACTTCTTCAAGTTCAGGCAAAAATTCTGACGCATAGTCAATTGCTTTTTCGCGTTTTGCTTCATCGTCGCTGTTCATGTTGGCAAACAACACGCGGGCGTAGGTGAGATAAGCGCGTTCGCAAAGGCTTGGAATGGTGCTGCCTTTTCCTGTCGAAAAAGGTTGCATATCTTCTTCACGGAAATTGGTGAAATCCCAACCGTGCAAGAAATCGAGGAGTTCAACGCCTTCAACGTCTTTGAAATAGAGGGAAATCCGTAGCATTTGCGAGTGCAAATTAGATTCGCCTAAAATTTCAAACTCGTTGTAGATGCGAAAACATTTGTTGACCAACGCAGCTTCTGGCTCGTCTTGCGGAGCCAATTCTGCCAAAAGACGGTACAAACACCAACCCACATTTACATAAGCAACTTTATAGTCGCGCAAAGTTTTTAAAACTTCTTCGTAAATGGCAAGTGCTTCCAAGTTTTTACCTGCTTTGCTGAGCTTGTTTGCTTCCTGCATTTGCGCAAACTCTGGGTGAATGCGACGCTGATAAAACTTAAATTTTTCATGCAATTCCGCATCTTCTTCGGGCAAAACGAGCGCGTAATAGGTGCTGAAATGTGCAATTGCACCATCTAAATCACCTTTGTCGAACGCTTCTACCATCAATTGATGGCTCGCATGGGCGACGGCACGTTTGGCATCGAGGTCATCGGGATTTGCATCTGCTGCTTTTTTTGCTTTTTTGAGGGCATCAGCAGCCTTACCTGCCTCAATTTGGTTTTGTACTTCTTCTAAAAGGTTCATAGTTAGTAAGGAATAATATGATGTTAATTATTTCAGACAATTTCAACGAGATGAAAAAAAATAAAAAAAAACACGAAAACAACTTTTTCTCGCTATTTTTTTTCTACTTTTTTATAAAAATTTCAAAAAAAATAAATATTTTTCTAACAAAAAGCTCGTTGAAAAGCCACTAAAAATTAAGTGTTCTAACCCGAACACAAGGTTTAAAAAAAAATTGAGATGAATAAATGATTCTTTTTATTTGAAAATGAGATTTTCGCTTAAAAATTGTTAAAAAATTTAAAATGAACTTTAAATAACGCTGCAAATATACAGCCTTTATCGGTTTATGTAATATTTTTTTCCCTTTTTTTATAAATTTTTTTATCAAAAATAAGTAAAAAAAACAAATACTCCTCATTTAAACGCATATTTTTTATATGGGTTGCATCAATTTTTTAATATTTTTTTAAAACGATTTTTAAAAAATAATTTTGGATAAAAAAAGCTACCCCCCAGTATATTTGACCAAAATGAGCCAAAATTCAACAAAAATTAACGATTCATTGTCGCATTTACGAACGCAACGAACAACGGATGCGGTCGTTCGGGCGTACTTTTCAACTCTGGGTGAAACTGAACGCCTACAAAAAACGGGTGAATTTCCGAAGGCAATTCCACAATTTCAACCAAATTACTCGTCGGATTGATGCCCGAAACCACCAAACCTGCCGCTTCTATTTCCTTTCGATATTTGTCATTAAATTCCCACCGATGGCGATGTCTTTCTGAAATATTATTTGTTCCATACGCCGCTTCTGCCAACGTTTGTTTTGTGATTTGGCAATCATACGCGCCCAAACGCATGGTTCCGCCTTTGGCAGTCACTTTTTTCTGTTCGGGCATCAAATCAATGACGGGGTGCGGCGTTTTGGGCATCACTTCGGTGCTGCTGGCGTTTGCCAAACCGACGACATTTCGAGAAAACTCGACGACCGCGCACTGCATTCCCAAACAAATTCCAAAAAACGGAATTTTTTGCTCGCGTGCGTAACGAATCGCATTCAATTTCCCTTCAATTCCTCTGTCTCCAAAACCCGGCGCGACCAAAATGCCCGAAAATTGAGAAAACAATTTCGGAAAATCCGTATCTTTTTCCAATTGTTCGGAATGAATGGGAACAACATTGACGCGACATTCATTCACGGCTCCTGCATGTGTAAAGGCTTCGTAGATAGACTTATACGCATCTGGCAATTCGTTATATTTTCCGACCAAACCAATTTTTACTTCTCTCAACGGATTTTTCAACCGCCCTAAAAATGCTTTCCAAGCGTTCAAATCGGGTTCTTTTCGGTCGGGCAATCGCAATTTTGAGATAACGGTTCTGTCCAATCGTTCTTTCAACATCAACAACGGCACGTCATAAATGGTGTCGGCATCAATGGCTTCGATGACGGAATCTACTTGAACGTTACAAAATTGCGCAAGTTTGCGACGAATATCCATGCTGATAGGATATTCAGTTCTACAAACCAAAATATCGGGCTGAATACCCGTTTGTAACATTTCTTTTACAGAGTGTTGCGTAGGTTTTGTTTTTAATTCTTTTGCGGCTTTGAGATAAGGAATTAACGTCAGATGAACGACCAAACAATTGTCGTTGCCGAGTTCCCAACGCAATTGTCGCAAGGCTTCGAGATAGGGCAATGCCTCGATGTCGCCCACCGTTCCGCCCAATTCGGTGATGATGATGTCGTATTGATTCGACTGTCCCAAGAGTTGTGCGCGACGCTTGATTTCGTCGGTGATATGCGGCACAACTTGCACGGTTTTGCCCAAATAAGCTCCTTTTCGCTCTTTTTCGATAACGGTTTGATAGATTCTGCCTGTCGTAACGTTGTTGGCTTGCGAAGTTGGCGTGTTGAGAAAGCGTTCGTAGTGTCCCAAGTCGAGGTCAGTTTCCGCGCCGTCGTCGGTCACGTAACATTCGCCGTGTTCGTAGGGATTCATCGTGCCTGGGTCAACGTTCAGGTAAGGGTCAAATTTTTGAATTGTTACGGAAAAGCCGCGTGCTTGCAGCAATTTGGCGAGACTGGCGGCAATGATGCCCTTGCCCAAAGATGAGGTTACGCCGCCCGTAACAAAAA
>JBJOPA010000034.1:0-10402 GCA_046051005.1 Bacteroidota bacterium | reverse complement strand
TCGGTTGCAAAAGCGGCGCAAGTGGGTTCCATTTGGGGCGGCGCGTTCATGCGTTCGCGTAAGACGATTATCAGCGCGGCGGTCTTGAAACGACATTCGGGATTGGGCATTGAAGGCATGGGCGGTTTGTATTTTACCGATTTTACGAATCCCAATGCGCCTGTTCAAACGCATCATTTTTCGATTCCGACGGCGGGAACAGACCCTCGTGTGACCGACGGAACGCCGCTTCCGACGAGTGTTTCAACGCCTTCGGCAGACGTGACGGCGTTTTCGCAAGTAGGGAAATCTTCTTTGGGTGGCATCGCACTTTCGGACGACGAAACCAAATTATATGTTGTAAATCTCGAAACAAAATCCCTAATTGTCGTTGATTTGACGGCTTATAAAACCGTTGGAACCTTGCCAACGGCGGCAAATATCATCGGTTCTTATCCCATTTCTGCTTCGGTGACTTGCACCAACGGCACGTTCAGACCTTGGGCGGTGACGGTCTATCACGGCAAAGTTTTTGTCGGCGGCGTGTGCGATGCTTCGGCTTCGGGCGCGACGGTGGCGGCGGATTTGCGCGGTCACGTGTTAGAATTTACGGGTACAGGTTTTACGAGTGTTACGAGTTTTCCGTTGGATTATTCACGGAGTTATATTTTTTCGGCGGTGGCTTCGATTGGCAATTGGAATGGTTGGTCAGACAATTTTAACGTGATGTTACAAGGGTTTAACCAATTATTTATCTATCCACAACCTATTTTGTCAGAAATTAATTTTGATATTAACGGTGATATGATTCTCGGTTTGACCGACCGAATGGGGCATCAAGGCGGTTATAGAAACTATAAACCTGATGTAAGCAGTACGGATTTGATTAATACGTTTTCAGGTGGTGACATCATTCGGTTGTGCAAAACGCCGTCGGGCTTTTCGTTAGAAGGTGCGGCAGATTGTCCGCGTCCGTTTTCAGAATATTATTGGTCAGATTATTATTCGTATCAACAAACTGATGTTGCGCCACCCGGTTTTTTTGTACACGGCGAAGTCACAAGCGGCGGTTTGGCATTGAAACCCGGCGCGGGAAATGTTGTCACCACGCTTTACGACCCGTTGGGCGATGCCAATGCAGGCGGCTTGACGTGGATGAACAACGCATTGGGACGAAGAGAAAAAAGTTATCAAATATTTACACAAGACCAAACCAATAACACTACAAATTTTGGTTATGCAGGCAAAGCCAACGGTTTGGGCGACCCGATACTGGGGGGGTGTCCCGCGCCCATCGAAATTGGCAATCGCGTTTGGAACGACTGCAATGCAAACGGCATTCAAGATGCCGATGAAAAAGGAATCGCAGGTGTGGAAGTAAAACTTTATGATATTTTTGAGGATTGCCTTTTGGTCGAAACCAAGACGACCGATGCAAATGGATTGTATTATTTTAAAGATTTAAAACCCAATCGTCAATATATCCTTGTTTTTGGACAAACCCAATTTTCGGGCAATACGTTCACCGTCAACGGCGTGCCTTTCACGGTCACAACGCCCAATGCCGCAGGTTCAAACGACGAAAATGACAGCGATGCCATCAATATTAATGAAAGCAATTGCATCACTTCGGCATTGGGCATTGCCTTCACGACGGGCGAAGCGGGTTGTTCCAATCATAGTTTTGATATGGGTTTGGTCGGTCCAACATTGACATTGACGAATGTTGCCGTTCAAAACGAAAGTTGTAACGGCGCAAACGACGGAAAAATAACCATCATCGCCACCACCACAGGCGGAACATTGGAATACAGCATCAATGGCGGCAGCAATTGGCAACCCAGCAATATATTTTCTAATTTATCGCCTCAAAGTTACAATGTGGCGATTCGGATTGTAGGTTCGGGGGCGTGCAATGCGCCAACGCAAACGGTTCGGGTTGAAAATGGCTTTTCGATACCCCCCCCCAGTACAACAGGCGATGAAATCTGTCAATTCGACCTCACGCCTCGCGCAGGAGGCTTAAAAGCCACTTGCGACGCTACTTGTCCGACGGGTTTCGCAGCGCGTACCACTTGGTGGACGGCACAAACGGGTGGCACGCAAGTTTTTATTGGAAATACTTTTGACCCCGTTGCCAACGGAAATGTGACGACGGCAACGGTTGGAAATACCACTTTTTGGGCGCAATGCGAATGCGGTGCTTCGGTTTGCGTTTCGACGCGCACGGCTGCCGTTTTCAAAGTATTGCCCCGTCCGCAACCTGTTTTGACAGGAAAAACGTTGGTTTGTCCGTCGGAAGAGGCAACTTATTCGACACCGTTTAATGTTGGAAATACTTATGTTTGGTCCATCACGGCGGCATCGGGCGGCACGATTGTCCCGACTGCCAATCCAAATATCATCAAAATTCGTTGGACGGCTACGCCAAATGCGGGACCGTTTCGGGTGAAAGTCGTGGAAACAAATTCCGTTGGTTGTTCCAATTCAAATGAAATTCAAGTTCGGACGCGCCAAACACTTTTGGTTTGTCCCAACAATCAAAATATAGGCATTGACGGCGATTGTCGAACCACTTTGACCGTTGCCACTTTGTTGCCCGCCAACACAAACGGAGCTTCGGACATGAAAATCCAACTCCTCATTTTGGGTCAAGTGGTCGAAGAAGGCATCGGTTCTATCACCATTGACGGCATCGGCATCAACGGACAGCCTTACAATTTTATCGGTGCGACGTTGCAATATCGCATCATCGAACCGTGTAGTTCGGTGGGTTGCACGGCAAATATTACGTTTAGCGACCACCGCGCCCCAACCATCGTTTGCCCTGCCGACGTTACCATTGGTTGTTCGCAAATTGCAGTTGGCAGCACGCCGAGTTTGGCGGCTTCGGGGTCGCCAACGGTAACGGATTGTTCAAGTTTGAAACCGCTTTCTTTTAGCGATGTTTCTTTTGAAACGGCTTGTAACACGCCTTACACGACGTTGCCCGCAGGCGTAAATGCGCAAATTCACACATTGCCTGCAACGGGTGACATTATGCAAATTATCATTAGAACATTCACCGCGACCGACTGGTATGACAATATTTCGACTTGTGAACAAGCCATTTTTGTCCGTCGAGCCAACCTCAATTTCGTCGTTTGCCCTACGGATTTTGAAACCAGTTGTAACAATGCGACCGACCTCACGCCCGCACGAACGGGATTTCCGATGCTGGATATTGACGGCGATTTGACAACCGTTTATGACCGCGCACCATTGGCAACTGCCGCGTGTCGCATCAATTTTTCTTACGACGACCAACGAATTGACTTGTGTGCAGGCAGTTATAAACTCATTCGCACTTGGAATTTGGTGGATTGGTGTACAGGTCGAACCCGAACTTGTCAACAAATTATTAAAATATTAGACAAAACGCCACCGACGGTTTCTGCGGTTTTTCGTCAGTTTTATGTTCAAAATTTTCAAACTACGGCAACGGACACGACCGTTAATTTCGATGGTTATCACATCGAAGGACAGCCAAATGTGGTCGGAACGACTGCCAATGTCTATCCGTTGGGCAACGCCACGACGTGTGGCGGTCGCGTGCAACTCACGTTTCGAGCAAAAGATTTGACTTGCACACGCGGACAAGTTTTGGTGACTTGTAGCGATTCCAGATTCGTTCCGATAGCCCCCCCCCAGTATAATGCGGCTATGAACGAAACAATTGTCGTTTTTGAAGCCAATATTCAAAATTTAGGTGATGTTGAAGTCACTTTTTCTGCGTCCGACGCTTGTGGATATGCGCTTGCGAAAAAAACGTTTGCCATTCACACCCGCGACAACATCAAGCCGTCGCCTGTTTGCATCGAATTTACCCGCGTGACCCTCACCAACACGGGCGAAGCAACCGTTTATGCGGCATCGGTCAACAATGGTTCTTCTGACAATTGCCAGTTGCAAGACGTGTTAATTCGCCGAATGACCGTTTGTGATGCCAATGGAAATGCCGTTCAAAACCCAGATTTTGCGTTTTATCCTTCTTTAAATTTTGGTTGTTGCGATGCTTCAGATACCGTTTTGGTGGAAATGCAAGCACGCGATGCGGCGGGTAATTTCAATAGTTGCATGGTCAATATTTTGGTCGAAGACAAAACAAAACCGACTTGTGTGCCGCCTGTCAACTTGACGATTGCTTGTAACGAATATCAAAATTTATTAAATTATAATCAATACGGAACGCCTACGTTTTTCGACAATTGCGGCATTCGAGACACCACAATGTCAGTCAGAAACACGTTGAACAATTGTAAAGTTGGCGATATTTTCAGAAAATGGGTCGTTGCTGACCATTCTGGACGACGCGATTCTTGCGAACAACGCATTTCTGTTCAAGGATTTTCTGATTTTACGGTTGATTTTCCAGATGATTTGCAAGTCAATTGTTTGGCTTCCGTCAAAACGCCTGCCCAACAACGCAATGAAATGTTGACCAATCCAACCAATTTAGATGGGCATTTGGTCAACAATGGTTGCGGCGTGTTGGCGGTGGAAGTGACGGACGACACATTGGTCGCGCAACCCGATGCGTGTTATAAAATTTTAAGAAAAATAAAAGTTATTGATTGGTGTAAATACAATCCAAACAATGACATTACCAACGGAAATAGAAATTGCTATGGATTGCCCGTTTGTGGCGACATTCACGGCAATTCGGCTTGGCAAACCACCAATATTCCTGCGTGGCAAACCTTGACGCGACCCAATTGTACCAATCCTTTGGAGCGACGTTTTAGAGATGCCGATGGGTTGGCGGCGGATTTTGCGGACGGAATCATCTGTTTTATCCAAGTGATAAAAGTGGTGGACAACGATGCGCCGCAAATTTTGAGTTGCCCAACAGACACGTTGGTAGTGCGCGATTTCAGCCCCACAGGTTGCGAAGGACGTTTCAATTATCGCCTCACGGCAAGAGACGTTTGTCAAAACAATACATTTACAAATCAAAATTTGAGATACAATTGGCAATTGTCACGCAGCGATGCGCCAACGATTATTTTGTCAACAGGAAATTCTGATAGTATTTATACTGCTGTTGGTGCGAATAGAGTAGGAGGATTGTTGTTGCCTTACGGCGAAACGTTTGAGTTGCGTTGGATGGTGACTGATGCTTGTGGAAATTTCGCAACTTGCAATTTCAAAATAAAAGTCATTGATGCCAAAAAGCCAACCATCATTTGTCGCAACGTAAATGCCGAACTCATGCGCGGCGCGATGCCTTCATTGAGCAAAGCCACCGTTTGGGCAACCGATTTGTTGGCTTCGCCGCTGACCGACAATTGCACGCCCCCCCCAGTATTGCGCCGTAATTTGGCGGTCAGAAAGGTGTCGGAAACGACTGGAAATTATCCGATAAACCCCGTTGATTCCGTAACTTTTGGTTGCGACGAAGCAAATCGGTTAATTGAAGTTGAAATTTGGACAAAAGACTCGTTTGGAAATGCCGATTTTTGTCGCGCATACGTGCAAGTTCAAAATAATATGAACGCTTGTTCAGCAACTACTTTGGCGGCAATTCGCGGCGCGGTGCAGACCGAAGACCGAAGAAGTTTGCCAGACGTGACGATGCGAGCGAATAGCGGCGGCACGTTGTTGAACAGCCAAACCAACGCGACGGGCGCGTATTTGATTCCAAATGTTCCGATGAATAATCCGTTAGTTATTAGCGGCGATTATAATATCAATCCTCGAAATGGCGTGACGACTTACGACATTGCGCTCATGGCGGGTCATGTCGTCGGCTCGGCTCCGTTGACAAATCCTTATCAAATCATTGCCGCCGACGTGGACAGAGACGGCGACGTGTCGGCATTGGACATGATTTTGACGCGCCGTTTGGTGTTGTCCATGAATCAGGCGTTTCCAAACAACACATCGTGGCGTTTTGTGGACAGAAGTTATGTCTTCCAAGACCCTACGAATCCGTTGGTGGAACCGTTCCGTGAGGTGATAAATATTTCTAATGTCAACGTCGTAAATGATGCCAATTTCATTGCTATCAAAACGGGTGATTTGAACAAAAGTGCGGTCGTCGGATTGCAACAAAATCCGCCAACGGTGATTCGCAGTGCAAAGACTTTGTTGGTCGAAACGCCAGAAATGGACGTGAAAAATGGAGAAATTGTAGAAATTTTCTTGAAATCGCCCAATTTTAACGCCGCAGGCTTCCAATTTACGCTTTATACTGGGGGGGGGACATTTTTGAGCATCGAACCGATGACGGACTTGAAAAACCTTTCGGCAGCCAATTTCGCACTCTTCAACGAGTCGTTGACGGTGAGTTGGAATGGCGCAGCCGTGCCGTTGTCCGCGCACTTGTTCAAGGTGAAAATGAAGGCAAATCGCAACGGAAAATTAAGTGAATTTTTGCGCATCAACAGCAATATCACGACGATGGAGGCTTTTGATGTAGATAAAAATTTGATGAATCTCGACTTCCGTTTCACGGGCGCAAACCCCGTTTCTGCAACGCCGCGTTTTGAATTGTACCAAAATCAGCCCAATCCGTTTGCAGAAAAAACGACGATTCGCTTCGATTTGCCCGCCGATGCGGTCGCTATTTTGACGATTTCAGATGCCGCAGGACGAATTTTGAAAACCATAAACGTAGAAGGAAAAGCAGGAACCAACGCCATTTTGCTAGAAAATATCGAATTTCCGACGGGCATTTTGCTCTATCGCCTACAAACGCCGACCGATTCGGCAACTAAAAAATTATTTGTAAAATAACAATATCTGTTTTTTGAAAGAATTATCGTTTTGAGTTTTAGATCGGTTTTTATGAAGTCCCAGCGCAATTTGATATTGCGTTTGGGACTTTTTTTTTGATAAAAATAATCTCAAAATAACTTTATAAATATCTTCAAAAATATTTTTAAAAACATGTATTGATTTTAAAAAAATGATTTCAATTTTTAAGAAAAGGCATCGGAGATTCAATAATTTAAATCAAATTTGTCATCATTTTTTTCTGTCCACCAAAATCAACCACATTTTATGAAAAAACACCTTAAAAATGCCACCCCCCAGTATATTTGCCTAAAAACGAAACAAAAAATCTATTTTCACATAATTTTCGTTTTTTTATTTGTTTTTACATTTTTTTTACAAGCGCAAACCACATATCCTACGTTTCAAGTGGATTCGTTGCGCAGCAGAAGTTTTGGCGAAACCCTTGAACAAACCGCTCAAAATGCAGAAAACAGCGATGCCAACGCCTTCGACCCAACCGATGGCATTGAGCAATTGCGCCATCTTTATTTGAACAATTTAGACCTCAACAAAGCCACTCGAACCGATTTTGAGCAACTGAAACCCTTGCTGACGGACGTTCAAATTGACCAAATTTTGTGGCATCGCGCCCGTGCGGGCGATTTTGCTGCCGTCGAAGAATTGCAAGCTGTTGCTGCGCTTGATATTGAAACCATTCGTAAGATATTGCCTTTCGTGACGCTGCAAACGCGCCCGCCTGTGAAGCCCGTTGAGCAAAATATTTGGTTGCGTTGGGCGCGCCGCCTCGAATCGGCGCGTGGCTACGATTCCGAAGTCAAAAATGGCTATCTTGGCGACCCCAATCAGTTGTTTTTGCGTTATCACTATCAAAAAATGAATCAAATTTCGCTACATTTTATCGCTGAAAAAGATGCAGGCGAGCCTTTTTTCAAGGAAAAAAACAAGCAAGGGTTTGATTTTTATTCTTTCCACGCGGCATTTGATTTTCCAAAATGGCGCACCAAACCGCGCATCGTGTTGGGCGATTTTTCTATCAATTTTGGGCAAGGTTTGACCATTTTCAACGGTTTCGCGCTCGGAAAATCGTCCGAAATTTTGAATATTGAACGCAACCACCAAGCCATGCGCCCCTATTCTTCGGTGACGGAAACGGGCTTTTTTCGGGGAATTGCCGCCAATTTGCAACTTTCGGAGCGCACTGCCGCTACCGTTTTTGCGGCATCGCAACGGATTGATGCCAATTTGAAAGGAAATCCCGACCCGTTGTCGTCCATTTTTTTAGATTCATTGGTGGCGACCAGTTTTGCAACGGCGGGCTTGCATCGCACGCAAGCCGAATTATCGGACAAAAATTCGCTCCGAAAATCCACTTTTGGCGCGACGGTTCAACATGCCGTCGGTCGTCGTGCGCGGGTGGGGGCGCAAGTGGCGGCGCAGTTTTTTGACAAACCCATTTTGCCGTCTAACGAACCCTATAATTTGAATGCGTTTCGCGGCAAATTTTTGGGCGCGGCGAGTGTGAATTATGCCACGAATTATCAAAATATTAGACTTTTTGGAGAAACGGCGGTTACACAAACCAAAGGTTGGGCGAGTGTAAACGGTTTGGCAATTTCGTTAGATAAAGCGTTGTCTGTAAGTGTTTTACAAAGATATTTTTCTGAAAATTATCATAATTTTGATGGAAATCCGTTTTCGGAAAGCACTAATTTTCGAGGCGAAAGTGGAATTTTTATCGGCGCAAATTGGGCGAAAAATCGGCGGTTTCGCGTGCAGACGTATGCTGATTTTTGGCGATTTTCAGACGTTCGTTTTCGGGTTGATGGCAGTTCGGTGGGCGAAGAATATTTTGTAAAAATGACGTATTCAAAGAAAAATTTGGAAACTTACGTCAGTTTTCGGCAAAAAACGCGGGCTGAAAATGCTTTTTCGCGCCCCGATTCTGTGAAAATCAATGCGGTGATTCCAAAAACGCGGCGGCAAATTCGTTGGCAATTTGAACATGCGCCCGCGCCCGAAGTTTCGTTTGCCACGCGGTTGGAATGGTCGCAATTCCTTGAAAACAATCCGTTTTTGCCAAATTTGGCGCGTTCGACGGGCTTTTTGGCGTTTGTGGAGGCGCGTTTTGCTACCCCCCAGTATAGCGGCTCGAAAATGGCACATTGGCTGCGAAATTGGACAACTTCGGCGCGGTATGCGATTTTTAACACCACCGATTTCAATTCGGCGATTTATGCGTATGAAACAGATGTGATAAATTCGTTTAGTGTTTCGCCTTATTTTGGACGAGGAACGCGGTTTTATTGGAATTTAAAATATAAGTTTTTATATAAAACCGCCGTTGAGTTTCGCGTGGCGCGGTCGTTTTTTCCAGACCAAACGCAATTGGGTTCGGGTTTAGAAACCATTTTGGGCAGCCGAAAAACGGATTTTAAACTCCAAATCCACCATGAATTTTGAAATGAATATTGAGAAAAACAAACGCATATTTTCTTTTGAAAATTTGTTTTGTACCTTGAAAAAATTACTTTTTTTATCCATTTTTTTTGCGTTTCAAACCGTTTCGTAACTCAATACTACCATATCTTTTTTTACACCACCGAATGCTAAATGGGGCTTGCAATCGAGCGAAAAAGTTGTCAATTTTGTTTCAGATTTAAAAAAATAAAATAAATTAAATTTTTATATTTACTTAAATCGAATAAGGACAAGTTTTCATCTTTGATGGAAAAATAATGTTATTTTTTGTTGCCCTTTTTTTTCGCAAAACTGCTTTTTAATAGAAAAAAATTGGGTTGTGTACACACGTTTTGGGTATGCGCCTGCAAAGGTCTTATCTTTTTGTTTTTTGCTTCTCAACTGTTCTGAGTTTGTCGAAGAAGGTCGCCCCCCGACCTTTTTTTGTGGTCGCTGGGCAGTTTGCCGTTTGCTCATGCGGGCAAACCGTTTACTAAATTTGGCGGGCGATGCAAAATTTTATTTGCACATTTGCTCGCTTTTCTTATAAGTATGTTAAATATTTGTTGAATTGCCGCCTCAAAATGTCTGTTGCATTTTGAGGCGGCAATTTTGTTTTTTATAGATTTTAAAGTGGCAAAATTTTAATTTCTTGGTTTTTGAGAAGACCCAAAAATGTTAGAAAAAAAAGGTTTTCCTCTTCCCTTCGGGGGGATTGAGGGGGGAAATACTGGGGGGGGGGCTTTTTTTAGTAAAAATGATAAAAATTTATAGTATGTTTCCTGCTCCACGTTCGTGGAAAAAAATAAAAAAAGGGTTTAATGGACTTGATATAGCTATCAATCGGGTTTTGAAAATCATAATTTTTTTTGCTCAAAATTAAATTAAAATGTGATGTGGTTCTTTTGGCAAAGGCGCAAAAAACGTTTTAAAATGGGTTAAAAAATCTTTAAAATCTATAAAAAACAAATTCAAATAAAATAAAATAATAATGTATAATTTTCTCTACCTATTATATGTGAAAAGCGTGCCAAAACAGATGTTGTAAAAAAATAATTTAAATTTTATTTACATTTTTATTTTTCGTATAAATATTAAGTCTCTTTGTGCTTTTTTACCGTTTCCCTTTTTCCTCGTACCGCTTTCTAAAAGAGTGTTAAAGATATGTAAATAAATTAGATACAAA
>JBJOPA010000033.1:0-2780 GCA_046051005.1 Bacteroidota bacterium | reverse complement strand
CATAAATAAAAACAAACAAAAACAAATAGAAAATGTTCTTTTTTTTACTCAAACATAGTTTCCTATTTGTATTAAAAATAAATTTTTATAATTAAGGTTAAATTTATAAATACTTAAAGTTATTTTTATTAAAAAATAAAACTATTAAAAAGAAAAACAAAACAGCGTAGTTTTATGTTTGTGTTTACATAGGCTCATGTGCGCGAGGTTTTTTTCAAAAAAAAGATAAAAAAAGACTACCCCCCAGTATATTGTCTCTTTTTTTGAAAAAAAACGTCTTTAATTTCTTCAAATACGAAGTTTTGCACTATATTTGCCATTGAAAACAAGATATGTATTTTTTTATTTGGAATGAATCTATAAATTTATCAATGAGAAACCTTTACCATAACACGCAATTAAAAAATAGCCCCCCCCCAGTAAATCCCCCCTCAATCCCCCCGAAGGGAGGAAGTAAGACAATTTTTCGATATTTTTTCAGTTTTTTGGCATTTTTTATGCTTCAAAACCAATTTTTATGGGCGCAAACACCGCTTTTCAATGCCAACACAACGGTTACGCCTTATAACGGTGGTTTTCGTGCGGGCATGAATTATGGTTTTTACAACGGTTTCAACCAGACGCAACAGACCACTTTGGCGGCAACGGTGGGCGCGCAAACGGTGCGTCCAGGCTTGTTTGAATCCTTCACCGAAACGTGGGGTTATGACAGCGAATTGCCATTTTATCGCCTTTGTGACAGTTTGGGGCAGCGCGATAACACGTTGATTGTAGGTTTTCCGAGCGATGTGCATCGCGATGCGACATTTTATTGTCCGACGCAACAATCAACGCTTTTTGCAAATATGTACGAGCCAATTTGGGACAACAACAACGGCACGCCCATCAATGAACAAAATTATTACGCCAATTACATCTATAAATTGGTGACGCGCTACAAAAGCCATATAAAATTTTGGGAAATTTGGAACGAACCGGGTTTTGATTATACCCAAAATCGAGGTTGGCTCAATCGCGGACAACCCGGCAATTGGTGGGAAAACAACCCCGACCCATGCGATTACAAACTCCGTGCGCCGATTCAACATTACGTCCGATTGTTGCGCATTAGTTATGAAGTTATTAAATCCATTGATTCGACGGCTTACGTGTGCGCGTCGGGCTTGGGCTATCCGAGTTTTTTAGATGCCATTTGCCGCAACACCGACAATCCGAGCAATGGCATTGTTGCAACCAGTTTTCCGTTGAAAGGCGGTGCATATTTCGATTGCGTGGGCTTCCATTCTTATCCACATTTCGATGGTTCGTTGCGCGTTTGGAACAATTCGACCCAATCTTGGGACTACAAAAGGCATTCCGACGCGGCGGCGCAAAGCGTTCCGAACACCAAACGGGCTTACGAAGATGTATTAGAAAGTTATGGATATGGCACGCTTTTTCCGCGCAAAAACTGGATTATCACGGAGGCGAATGTGCCGCGTCGCACGTTTGGCGATTTCATGGGTTCAGAAATTTCGCAACGCAATTTCATGTTGAAAGGCATGGCGCAATGTATCAAAAACGGGATTTCTCAATTCCACGTCTATAAATTGGGCGAAGAAACCACGATTCCAAGCGCAACTTACGAGTTTAACCTCATGGGCATTTTTGAAAAACTTGACGCACGGCATCAACTTCGACAAACGCCCACCGAAAGCGGCATCGCATATAAAACGTTTACACAAATGATTGCGGCGAAAAAATTTAGTTTCGACGCTGCAAAAACCGTTCAAATGCGGATTCCTGCGAATGCGGACGGCTTGGCATTGCGCGATTCGTCGGGAAATTATACGTATATGTTGTGGGCAAAAACCACCAATGACCGCTCCGAAACGGCAAATGCTACGTACTCATTTCCGAATGCGAGCAATCCATCAAATTTAAGAAAAGTTGAATGGGATTACGCGACTACGCAACGCGACACGTTCATCGGTTCTCAAAATATTGCATTGACGGCAACGCCTATTTTTTTGACAGAACAAAGTTTTTTAGTAGAAAATAGTGTAATTTGTACGGGATTGACGACGCGGTTTCGTGCCGTCAATTCGTTGTCGAATAGCACACTTTTGTGGACTTTTGAAGGTGGTCAACCGCAAACTTCGACTTTGTCGAATCCGCAAATCGCGTTTCTACAACCCGGCAATTTTACGGTAACATTGGCGATTCGAGATTCTTTGACAGGCAGTTTGCGCCGTCGCGAAACGATGAATATTACCGTAAATCGTCCGCCAACGGCAAGTTTCCTAGCAAATGTTCAAAATACGTGGGTCAATTTTCAACAAACTTCTCAAAATTTATCGCCGTTAAGCACCAATCTAACGGGCAATACGTGGCGTTGGGATTTTGGCGATTCCACGACTTCTACGCTTTTCAATCCGCAAAAAGTATATTTTCATTCTGCCACTTTTCCCGTTCGTTTGACCGTTCAAAACGCTTGCGGAACGCATACGACGCTTCAAAATGTGTCGGTTGTTGCGCCGTCTGCGCCCATCGGTTCGCGCACGGCGGAAAATGCCCCCCCCCAGTATCCGACCGTTTTTCGGGCGGGTGCGAACCTCAATTTTGCGCAAGGTTGGCAAGATGAACAGTTGGCAGACATCGCCGCAGGCAATCCGAATCGCGCTGTCAAGGGCATCAATGCCAAAACCATGCGCTTTGCATTGCCCGATTATTTCACCACTTTTTGGGGAGAAAATATCAGGGCGCAAGCGGTGCAACATTATCAAAATATTGGATTAAAT
>JBJOPA010000032.1:0-3554 GCA_046051005.1 Bacteroidota bacterium | reverse complement strand
AAAAAAGTATTTGTTTTTCACAAAAAAAACGACGAATTGGGCTTTTTTATCGAAATATACTGGGGGGGGGCTATTTTTTGAAGTTTGTTAAAAAAAAATGCGTTACGCGAGGGCGCAACGCATTGGTGGTCATTTAAAGATGCTGTGAGAGAAGGACTCGAACCTCCACGAGGCAGTTAGCTTTGGTACAATGATTCGCGCGATGGTGGTCAACCCCCGATATACCAAGTTTTTCCTGTAATCCCCACCCCCGAGACAAGAGGGTATGTCTGCCAAAATTTCATCACCTCACAAGGTTATTTCGATGGTGCAAAGGTAATACCAATCTTGTCAGAAATACAAATTTTTTAATAAAAAAGATAAAAATATACATAATTGTCAATAAATAAATAAATTTAATATAAATTTTGTAATAAAATAAAGCATTTTATTGAAATAATTATAAATTTGGCAACAAATTTTGATTTTACATTTAAAATATTGCAAATATAAAAACGAAGGCAACAGCCAAATTGATGACCGTTGCCTCGAAACAAGTTTTTAACCTTAAATTAAAACACCGTAGTCTCGTAGATAAGCCTTAAAAAAGGAGTACGAGGGGTCGGAAGTTTCTTTCAAAAATGCTTAACTTGGGGCATTCTATTGCCCAAAAGTTAATATTCAAGATTTAAAAACTTATTTAAATTATTTCTTTAATGTGAAAATGGAATTGTTATTTATAGAAAAAAATAAGTGATTGCTTATTATTTGTTTGCAATAATGTTATTGACAGAGTTGTAAATATTTTTTTCGCTTTATTTAACGACTGAAATGTCTTTAAAAAAAAGTTTCAGTCCACCAACCAACGAATTGCCACACCGCAAGAGAGCTGCCGAACTGAAACTATAGTTGCGCGTTACTTGTCTTTCCGTATATGAAGCCTAAAGTGATGTTTAGATTAAAAACGGTGTGTACTTCGTTGAAAAATTTTAACATATAAATTAATTATATTCATTGTGTTTTAAAAAATGTTTGGTTTTAAGATTCCCTTAAAAAAAATGAGGGAAAGTCCTAAATTTTTTATTTATTTTAGCTCAACAAGTGCAACTTTTTTGTGTTATAAAATCACTCGGAACGTAAATAAAGTTTAGAACTTTCTCCTCTGTTAGACCGTGTGTGAGATATTACCAAGTGTAACAGTCCTCAACAATCGCAAAGATAAATTCTACCATGTTGTTTAATTAGTTTAAGGTTATTGAACAATTTTTGTGAAATTTAATTTTTGTGTATTCAATTATTTGTTGGATTTCGGAGGCATTACCAAGTGTAACAGTCCTCAACAATCGCAAGAATAAATTCTACCATGTTGTCTAAATTAGTTTAAGGTTAAAGAATAATTTTTGTGATAAAAAAAATAAAAAAAAAATTTTGTGTTTACTTGCAGGGGTAATGACTTAATGATTTAATGAAAATTGTCACTACGCTTCGTTTTAATTTTAAGGCAATAAATAAAAAAAATCGCTTTTGATTTTTTTGTCTGTTTGGATGTTAGCTTTCGTTATTCACTTTTGTTTAGATTTATTTTTACTGTTAAATGCTTGAACTTAGTTTTTATATTTTTTTTGTCCGAATTTAAATTTTTCTGTTTATGTTACTTGAATTTAGTTTTTTTGCTTAACTATTTGAATTTAGTTTCGTATATATATTGTTTAGATTTTTAAAAAACTATTTTTATTTGTTTGAACTGCAATTTTTATTTTGTTTCTAATTGCTGTTTCGTTTCTGATAGTACAAAGGTACGACCACCGAAACCCTCCGAACAAACAACGAAAGCCCAAAAAGTTAGTTTCAGAATTGGCGTTTTTTGCGATTTTAAAATTATAACTAATTGATAATAAAGCATTTATATTTTCAAAAGTGTAAAAAAAGTTAGCTTTTTTTTACGTTTTTTCGCGATTTTTTTTTTAAAAAAAGTTGAAAAAAATTAAAAAAAGTTTATTTTTTTTGAAAAAACATGATTTTTGGCAATATTTTTTCATTACACATAGGTTTTACTTCCTTGAATCTTCATTTTTTATGTCATTCCAAATCGAATCGAATTATCAGCCAACGGGCGACCAACCCAAAGCAATTGCCGCTTTGAGCGCAAATATACTGGGGGGGGAGCGTGCGCAAGTGCTTTTGGGCGTAACTGGCTCTGGAAAGACGTTTACGATGGCAAATGTCATTCAAACGGTTGACCGACCGACCCTCATCTTGACCCACAACAAAACCCTGACCGCCCAACTCTACGGCGAGTTCAAACAGTTTTTCCCAAATAATGCGGTCGAATATTTTGTTTCTTACTACGATTACTATCAACCTGAATCCTATATCCCCGTCACCGACACGTTTATCGAAAAAGATTTGCAAATCAATGAAGAAGTAGATAAACTCCGTTTGCGCGCTACGTCGTCGCTTTTGTCGGGTCGGCGCGACATCATTATCGTCGCCTCTGTTTCCTGCATCTATGGCATGGGCAATCCAGAAGATTACAAAACGGGCATCGTGCGCATACAACGCGGGCAAATCATTTCGCGCAATATTTTTTTACATCTTTTGGTAGATATTTTATATTCGAGAACTGAAACCGATTTTTCGCGTGCCACTTTTCGTGTGCGCGGTGACACGGTGGACATCAATTTGCCTTACGTAGATTATGGTTATCGAATTACGTTTTTCGGCGACGAAATTGAAAACATAGAAAGTATTGAAGTAGAATCGGGTTATAAATTAGAAAGATTAGATTCGGTGGCGATTTTTCCCGCCAATCTTTACGTCGCGCCAAAAGAGCGCGTGCAACAAGTTTTGGACAACATTCAAGACGAATTGACCGAACAAGTCAAATATTTTGAATCCGACGGACGACCCATCGAAGCAAGACGCATCTACGAACGCACCAATTTCGACATCGAAATGATAAAAGAATTGGGATATTGTCAAGGCGTTGAAAATTATTCGCGTTTTTTTGACCAACGAAAACCCGGAACGCGACCGTTTTGTTTGCTTGACTATTTTCCAGAAGATTATTTATTGATTATTGACGAAAGCCATGCCACCATTCCGCAAGTGCGCGGCATGTGGGGCGGCGACCGTGCGCGAAAACAAAATCTGGTCAACTACGGATTCCGTTTGCCCAGCGCGATGGACAATAGACCGCTCAATTTTACGGAGTTTGAAACCCTCGTCAATCAAGTCGTTTTTGTTTCCGCAACGCCTTCGGATTATGAATTGCAACAAACCGACGGTGAAATTGTAGAACAAATCGTGCGACCAACGGGTTTGCTCGACCCACCCATCGAAGTCAGACCCAGTTTGAATCAAATTGATGACTTGTTGGAAGAAGTAAATTTGAGGGTCGAGCGCAATGAGCGCGTTTTGATAACCACGCTCACGAAACGAATGGCGGAAGAATTGGCAAAATATTTTACCAAATTGGACATCAAAGTTCGCTACATTCACTCCGAAGTGGATACGATGGAGCGCGTCGAAATTATCCGCGATTTGCGGTTGGGAGAGTTTGACGTATTAATAGG
>JBJOPA010000031.1:0-3231 GCA_046051005.1 Bacteroidota bacterium | reverse complement strand
CCGCTAACCGAAGTCACAATACCACCCGTTGAAGTTCCATTACAAGCAACATTCGTTGTCGTTGCCGTTAAAGAAATTGCCGTTGGCACAGCAATCGTGAAAGTTTGACTTCCAGAACAACCGTTGGCATCGGTCACCATAATTGTATTACTACCCGCCGTTAAATTACTGACACTTGCCGTTGTTGAACCGTTGCTCCAAGCATAACGATACGGTGCAGAACCACCCATGACGCTCACCGTCGCACTACCCGTTTGACCCGCGCACAAAGGCTGCCGAACCGTAGGTGTTACCGTAATCGTTGTGCCTTGCAAAATCGTCACCGTAGCCGTAGCCGTACAACGGTTGGCATCGGTAACGGTAACACGGTAAATTCCCGCGCCCAAAAGCGTTAAATCTCTCGTGGTTGCGCCATTGCTCCACAAATAGGTGTAAGGCGCAGTTCCTGTTGTTGTCAACGTAATCGTGCCGTTGGCAATACCACAACTTGCATCTGTTTTGGTGGCGGAAACCGTCAAATTTCCAACTGCATTGATGGTCGTACTGGCGGTGTTCTGACAACCCGAAGCATCGGTAGCCGTTACGCCATACGTTCCCGCCGCTAAATTAGCAATGGTTGCCGTGTTGCCGCCGTTGCTCCAAAGATAGGTAAACGGAGCGGTTCCGCCTGTTATCGTTGCCGTCGCACGACCGTTTGATGCACCACAACTTGCATTTATATTGTTCATATTTGCCGAAACGGTGAAACTCGCTCGCGAAGGAATCACCACCTCTGTTATTCTTCTACAACCATTGGCATCAGTAACCGTCACGCTGTACGTACCAACCGACAAACCCGTTGTCGTTGCCGTCGTCGCGCCGTTGCTCCAATTATAGGTAAAATTACCTGCGCCGCCGCTCGCGGTTGCCGTTGCTGACCCATTTGGCGCACCACCGCAAGAAGGTGACGAAACCGTAGCATTCACAAAAATGGGCGATGGATTGGGAATCACCGACGTAGCAACCACCGAACAACCGTTGACATCGGTCACCGTCACGCTGTAAGTTCCCGAAGGCAAATTGCCGACAACACCCGTAGTTGCCCCTGTGTTCCAAAGATACCGAAGCGGACCCGCCCCCCCAGTAGTTTGGGTAGTTACGCTGGCATCGCAATCGCCAAAACACCGAAGCCCTTGCACCACGATATTCGCCGTCAAGGGCGCGTAAACGCTGAACGACCGCACCGCCAAACAACCGTTGGCATCGGTTGCCGTCAACGTATAATTACCCGCCGAAAGCGTTTGACTCGCGCCCGTGCGACTGCCCGTCCAAGCAAACGTGTAAGGCGAAGTGCCACCCGTTGCCGAACCTGTCACCGCACCGTTGGCACAAATATTTGTAAAACCGACTATCGCAGTCACTACCGACGGAGGCGTAACCGTCACGCTGCGCACCGCCGTTCGACCTGCCGCATCGGTTGCCGTCACCATAAATGTACCGCTCGTCAAGCCATAAATGCCCGCGCTCGTCGCACCGTTGCTCCATGAAAAACGATACGGCGCAGTGCCGCCACTCGCCGAAGCCACCGCAGCACCATTCGTATAGCCTGCACAACTGGGGTTTGTACCCACAATGTTCACCGTCACTTGCGCTCGAATTAGGCTAAAAAAACAGCCTAAAAACAACAACAGCGAAAGCCGACGAATCCAAAAAATAGAGGTATAGTTGCTCATCTAAATAAGTGTATGTTTTTAAAAAAATAAAAATTAGAATAGTTTTGAAAATAGAATCAATAAGACAATCATTGACAATTCGACGAATTGAAAACGAGTCTGACAATCTGAAATTTTAAAAAAAAAAAGAAGAAGAATGGTTTTGGGAAAAACAAAAGAAAAATCCCTTCGTTAAAGAGATTTGATGTAAGATGTAATAAGATGCGGGTTTAGTTAAGCTAAAAATTTATGAATTAACGGTTTAAAAAAGCAAACAATTTTACACAGTTTTCTCTCAATAAAACACAAAGTTACATCTTTTCTATTCTCGTGTATCTCTTTTTTATTTTTTGAAAATCATTTTTATTTTTCGTATATTTTATTTGTTTTTCATCAAAAAATGCCCCCCCCAGTATAAAAACCCTTTTTTTAAGAAAAAACGCAATTCGTTATAAATTTGTGAGTTTTTTGACCCACTTTTGCATCAAAATTAAACAATTTTAAAAAAAATATTGACAATGGAAAAAATATTGATTGCAGAAGACGATGCAAATATCGCGGAACTCGTAGCCTTCCACTTGACCGAAAACAACTGCCATGTCACCATCGAAAACGATGGCGCACGCGCATACGACCGCGCCCTCAAAGAAAATTTTGACCTTCTCATCCTCGACATTGGGCTGCCAAAAGTAAGCGGAATCGAAATCTGCAAAGCCGTCAGAAAATACCGAAAATACATGCCCGTTCTCATGCTCACCGCCCGTGCGGAAGAGGACGACAAAGTCTTGGGTTTGGAAGTCGGCGCAGACGATTATCTCACAAAACCGTTCAGCGTCAAGGAATTGGTTGCCCGCGTGAAGGCAATTTTACGACGCACACAATCCAGTTCGCTCGAAATGCAAAAAAGTGGCAAAGTCCTTGATTTCAGAGAACTTTCTATCAACACAGAAGACAGAACCGTTATTTTAAATGGCGAAAGAGTGGATTTAACACCAAAAGAATTTGACTTATTGGTCTATTTGGCGCGAAAACCCGGCAGAAGTTATTCTAGACAACAGCTCTTGGACGGCGTTTGGGGCTACGAATTTGAAGGATTGGAACACACCGTCAATTCGCACATCAACCGTTTGCGCATCAAAATTGAAGCCGATGTTGCCAACCCAAACTACATTCTCACGACGTGGGGCGTGGGCTATCGTTTCAACGATGAATTATAAATAATTTTAAATTAAAATCAAAAGAAAATTACAAATGAGTAATTAAAACGTTGTTCTGATTTTACTTTTTTTGAAAATACTTTTGTTTTCAAAATATTCCGTTTTCCATGTTTCGCGTTGATATTTTTTTAATCGTCGTACTTCCAATTTCAGAAAAATCATCATAAAGTCAAAAAAAATGCCCCCCCCCAGTATATTCGCTTCAAAAAGCCTCGAAAATGTTATTTTTCGAGGCTTTTTTGCAAAAAAGTATTATTTTTGCGTTCGTAAATTATTCGTAAATTGAATAAAACTAATGTTTAGAGAAAAATATATCAATCCTT
>JBJOPA010000030.1:0-4643 GCA_046051005.1 Bacteroidota bacterium | reverse complement strand
CTGAGTTCGCACGAATTGAATATGCCTGGAACCTATAAAGACGTGACCGATACGACCGTTGTCGCCATGTTTAAGGCTAAAAATACTGGGGGGGGGGCATTTTTGTTCGACGAAGCGGCGGAAGATGTCCGCATCATCGCTTGGACGACTACGCCTTGGACATTGCCTTCTAACACTGCTTTGACAGTCGGTGGAAATATAGATTATGTTAAAATTAAAACCAAAAATCCTTACACACACGCGCCCATGAGCGTTGTTTTGGCTGAAAAATTAGTCTCAAAATGGTTTGGTGGCAAAAATCAACCGACGATTGATTCACAAAGTGCATCGTTTAAAGGGAAGGTATTAGACGGCGTTCGATACGAACAATTGATGGATTTTGGCAACGAAATTCAACCGTTAAATGGGAAAAATGATGCGTTTCGTGTTATTTTAGGCGATTTTGTAACCACCGAAGACGGCACGGGAATTGTCCATACTGCGCCAAGTTTTGGCGGAGAAGACATGAAAGTATCGCGTCAAAATGGGATTGGTTCGTTGACTTTGGTGGACAAACAAGGCAAATTTGTGGACACAGTCGGCGAGTTTTCTAATCGATATGTGAAAAATTATAAAGATGAAGCCGATTATGTGGACGTAAATGTTGATATTTCGGTTCGTTTGAAAATTGAAGGGTTTGCGTTTAATGTTCAAAAATATGTCCATACGTATCCACATTGTTGGCGGACGGACAAACCGATTTTATATTATCCATTAGACTCATGGTTCATTGCGGCTTCAAAAGCAAAAGAACGCATGTTTGAGTTGAACCAAACCATCAACTGGAAACCTGCTGCGACGGGCGAAGGTCGTTTTGGAAAATGGCTTGAAAATTTGCAAGATTGGAACTTGTCGCGGTCGCGTTATTGGGGCATTCCGCTTCCGATTTGGCGCAGCAAAGATGAAGAAATTTTAGAGGAAAAAATCATCGGTTCGATGTCAGAATTATCGGCAGAAATCGAAAAAGCAAATAAAATTTTGGGATTAAATCAAAAAATGCCAAAAGATTTGCATCGCCCTTACATTGACGAAGTGGTCTTGGTTTCCGACAATGGTCAAGCCATGTATCGAGAACTCGATTTGATTGACGTTTGGTTCGATTCGGGCGCAATGCCGTATGCGCAATATCACTTGTCCCCCCCAAGCCCCCCCGAAGGGGGGGAGTTCGCCAGTCCTCAATATATTAGCGAACCTCGATATTTAACGGGAAATAAAGACATCATCGAACATCTTTTGAAATTTGCAAAAGCGAATCGGCAAAACCCTACCCCCGCCGAAGAATTACTTTGGCAAGAGTTGCGCGGCAAAAAATTGGAAGGCTTCAAATTTAGAAGACAACATCCGATGGGTCGTTATATTGCGGATTTTGTTTGTTTGAAACGTCGATTGGTCATTGAATTGGACGGTAGTTATCACAATCACCCAGAGATTCAAGAATTAGATGAGTTTAGAAGTGAGTTTTTACATTATCACGGCTTTAAAGTTATTCGATTTAAAAATGAAGACGTTTTAAATCTAAAAGATGAAGTTATCGGGCAAATCTATAAAGAATTGAACCATCGACCTGCTTTCTCCAATGCTGACTTGAGTGTTGGAATGCACTTGCTCCCCCCCTTCGGGGGGGCTGGGGGGGGACGCTTCCCCGCCGATTTCATCGCCGAAGGCGTTGACCAAACACGCGGTTGGTTCTATACGTTACATGCGATTGCGACGATGGCTTACGATTCGGTGGCGTTCAAAAACGTGGTTTCTAATGGTTTGGTGTTGGATAAAAACGGCAATAAAATGTCGAAACGACTCGGAAATGCGGTTGACCCTTTCGAGACGTTGGACAAATTTGGCGCAGACGCAACCCGTTGGTACATGATTTCTAATGCTCAACCTTGGGATAATTTGAAATTTAATTTGGACGGAATCACCGAAGTGCGAAATAAATTTTTTGGAACCTTGTATAATACCTATAACTTTTTTGCGATGTATGCAAATGTAGATGGGTTTGTACAAGATGAAATGAATCAAACGCCAATGGAAAATCGGACAGAACTTGACCGTTGGGTGTTGTCGCGCTTACATTCGTTGATTGCAGATGTATCCAAATTTTATTCTGATTATGAGCCAACACAAGCTGCCCGAGCGATTGAAAATTTTGTGGATAATGATTTTTCAAACTGGTATGTTCGACTCAGTCGTCGCCGTTTTTGGAAAGGTGCGATGAACGCCGACAAAAAAGCGGCTTACGAAACCATGTTTGAGTGTTTAATGGTCGTTGGGCAGTTGAGTTCGCCGATTGCGCCGTTTTTCTCGGATTGGTTATATCAAAACTTGACCAATGGAATTCGTCAAAAAGCCATTGAAAACAATACGCCTTTGCGACACGAATCGGTGCATTTGACGGATTTGACAAAATCTGATAATTCATTGATTGACAAGGAATTAGAGCAAAGAATGGATTATGCACAACGCATTTCTTCGCTCATTTTGAGCTTGCGAAAACGGGAAAGATTGCGTGTTCGCCAGCCGTTGAGCCGCGTGATGTTGCCGATTTTGGACGAAAATTTTATCGCCCAAGTCGAAGCCGTAAAAACGTTGATTTTGGCAGAAACCAATGTAAAGACTTTTGAATACATCACCGATACGCACGGTGTGGTGGTCAAAAAAATTAAACCTAATTTCAAGACATTGGGCAAAACGTTGGGGGCAAATATGCGATTTGCGCAAGCTGCCATCGAGCAGTTGTCGCAAGACGATATTTTGAAAATTGAGAAAGAAAAGGCATTTAATTTGGTGTTGAATGGCGAAAATTATACGCTTTCGGCGGACGATTTTTTGATTACTTCGGAGGATATTCCAGGGTGGTTTGTTGCCAGCGACGGCGATGTGACGGTTGCGCTCGACGTGACGCTCACGCCCGCGCTCGAAGCCGAAGGAACGGCACGCGACTTGGTCAACAAAATTCAAAACATTCGGAAAGACCAAAATTTTAGTATCACAGATAAAATTTCGGTCAAAATTGAACGACACGATGCCATTTTAGCTGCCGTCGAACAGTTTTCGGATTACATCAAAGAAGAAGTTTTGGCAACCGATTTGGCGTTGGTAGAACATAGTTCAGTCGAAAAAATTGATTTAAACGACAGCGTTAGCTTGAAAATTGAAGTCAGTTTGAATTAGAATTTTGCTTGAAATATCATCAAAAAAGCCGTTTTCACAATCGTGAAAACGGCTTTTTTGCGTTTTATACTGGGGGGGGGGCATTTTAGTCAACAATAAACACCGTAAATTTCAATTCTGACACCAACGGATAGCCCGAAACGGGGTGAAGTTGCTTCAAAACCACCGTAATATCTTTGCTCAACGAACGTTTATGCTCGTCATGCTCGGCTTTGGTGGTATTGAAAGTCGCTTTTATCGAGCCTTTTCCGCCCGGTTCGACGTGTAATGGCGCAGTTTCTATTTCCGTGCAATCGCAACCCGACACGATGTCAATGTCCAATGCTTCGTCGCCCGTATTCGTGAAATTGAAGGTAAACGAAGGTTTATCACCCGTTTTTACTTGTCCAAAATCGTGCGATTTGGTCTCAAAAGTCAAAATTGGACCTTTTTTATTTTCGTTAATAGCGGTTTTTTCAAAAACCATTTCGATTTTTGGTTTTGGTGCGGGTTCAGGCATGGGCGGTGCTTCTACGGGCGCGGGCATTGGAGGCACGGGAGCCGCTTTCACAACCTCCTTGTTGACTGGTTCTGCGCCCATACTTGCCGCTCCGACTGGGGCAGCTTCTACGCCTTTTCGGTCTTTACGCGCTACTTTTTTGGTTTCTTTTTTCACCGCTTTTTTGGCATCTTTTGCGGTTTGAGCGTTTGCCATCATCGGCAATACGAGTGCGAGGATTGCACTAAAAATTAATTTTTTCATACTATAATTTTTTTTAATAATTTTTATTTTTGTTAATGTTAATAGGGAAATTAAATTTTTTTTCAAAAACAAATTTGACGTTGTAAAAATCAATGCAGTCTTTCAGACGAAAAATCTGCTGCAAAATTACATTTCCGCTCGTTTTTTTATGTTAATATTTACTTAAAAAAATAAAAATATTGATTTTTTTTTAAAAAGCCCGAAAAACGAGAAAAAAAATAGAATTTTGTCAAAAAAATGAGAAAAATAATCAAAAAATACAATGAAAAAATATAATATAAATATCATCGGCGCAGGAAATGTAGGTTTGGCAATGGCAAGACAATTGCAAGGAATTTCCAATTTAAATGTCAAAATTTTTAATAGAACTAAAATTGATGTAAAAAATATTGATGCTCATATTTTTACAGAAATAAAAAAAACGGATTTAACGGCGGATTTGTTCATCATTGCCGTCAGCGATGGGGCAATTGCGACGGTGGCGGCAGAATTGGCGATGCGTATGGGCGCACGTGCGGCGCAAACGTTGGTGGTTCACACGGCTGGCGGCGTTTCGAGTGACGTATTGTCGGCGCATTTTCCCAACGTTGGCACGCTCTATCCACTTCAAACTTTTTCAAAACAACGTTTGGGTGATTGGTCGGCGGTTCCGATGTTCGTGGCAGCCCCCCCCCAGTATCTCGGCTTTTTG
>JBJOPA010000029.1:0-4563 GCA_046051005.1 Bacteroidota bacterium | reverse complement strand
AAAAAAAACGCCCCCCCCCAGTATAAATCATCTTTTTGACCCATTTGCCATTAAACTTTTTCGTAAAATTTTATTCTTACTTTTTTCGATTCTTTTTTTTAGGAAATTGATGCGAATATTTTTTTTTAAAAGCAAAATCAATAAAAAGTGAAAAAAATATTAACCTTTGTCGTATTCTTCTTTTCCCTTTCGATGGCTTCGGCACAACGGAATGTCATTTTGATAATTGCCGATGATTTGGGTTCGGATTGGTGTGGCTTCCAAGAAAACCGCATGGATACCGTCAATATGCCCAATGTTCGGCGATTGTTGGCGCGTGGCGTTCGTTTTTCCAATGCTTGGGCAAATCCAATTTGTTCGCCCACGCGGGCGGGGATTTTGACGGGTCGTTACAGTTTTCGGACGGGCGTTGGCACGGTCATCACGGGTGCAGCGACGGCGCAATTGGACACGGCAGAAATCACGATTCCAAAATTATTGAAAAGTGCCGCCGCGCCTACGCGCTATGCTTGCGCAAACGTCGGAAAATGGCATTTGCAATCCGCAATGCCTGCAAATTACAACAATCCGAGCCGAATGGGTTATGATTATTATGCAGGTGTATTCACGGGTCAACCTGTCACGACTTATACGAATTGGACGAAAATCACGAACGGCGTTGCGTCCACTTCCACCAATTATTGCACCACCGAAACCGCCAATGATGCGATAAATTGGTTGGGTCAACAAAACAATACGAAGCCATTTTTTCTTTGGTTGGCGTTCAATGCGCCACATTTTCCGTTTCATTTGCCGCCCGATTCGTTGCATTCGTACCGAAATTTGAGCGGCACGACGGCAGACATTAACCAAAATCCTAAATCGTATTTCAAAGCGATGGCGGAGGCGATGGACAACCAAATCGGCAAAGTTTATACGTGGTTGCAAGCCAACAACAAGCTCGACAGCACCGATATTATTTTCATCGGCGACAATGGCGACGAAACCCGAACGACGCAAACCGCAATCGTGGCAAGGTCAAAAGGGACGGTTTACCAAGCGGGAATCCATGTTCCGTTCATCATTTCGGGCCCTTCGGTTGTCAATCAAGGTCGCGTGAGTACGGCTTTGGTGAATGTGCATGACTTGTTCGCAACGATTCTTGAATTAGGCGGTTTTGCCAATTGGCGGTCTCAAATCCCCGCCAACAAGCCTGTGGACAGCAAAAGTTTGGTGCCAATTCTCAAAAATACGGCTACCGAAGCACGACCTTGGGCATATTCGGAAATATTTGATGTGTCCGCCACTTCGCCCAACAACACACGCGCCATGCGAAACACGACCTATAAATTGATGCACTTCGACAATCCCGAAAGACAAGAAATGTATAATTGGTTGACCGACCCCAACGAAACCACCAATTTGTTGAACCGCCCATTGACCGCAACGGAACAAACGAATTATAACTATTTGTGTACTCAAATGGGGCTTCTATTGGGTAGAAATATTTGTAATAATAATGTTTCGACTCGTGAAATTTCGGGAATTACAAAACCTTTAATTGCGCCGAATCCTGCGCAAGATATGATTTTGATAGAGTTTTCTGATGCGTCATCTTTCGATTATCAATTGTTTGCAATAGATGGAAAATTGATGAAATCAGGCAATGCCACCAAAGAAATTCGAGTTTCAGAGTTGCCAAACGGTCTTTTTTTATTAAAAATTCAAAAAGATGGCAACTATTTTTCTGAAAAAATTGTAATTGAAAAATAAAGAAAATTTCAAAAAAACACCCCCCCCCAGTATAATCCCCCCTTTGGGGGGCGGGCGGGCTTTTTTTTAAATAAAATAATAATTAGATGGAAACGGTAAAAAATACGACAGCCGAAAATGAATATTGGTCGAATCGCTATGAAAATCAGCAGACGGGTTGGGATTTGGGCGCGCCTTCGCCGCCGCTCAAAGATTATATTGACCAATTAGAAAATAAAGAAATTCGCATTTTGATTCCAGGCGCAGGCAACGCGCACGAGGCGGAATATTTGCTCGAAAATGGATTCAAAAATGTGTTTGTGATGGACATTTCGGACATTCCGCTTCAAAGTTTTGCAGCGCGCAATCCCGATTTTCCGAAGGCGCAACTCATTCATTCCAATTTTTTTGAGCATCGCGGAACCTATGATTTGATATTAGAACAAACATTCTTTTGTTCGTTTTCGCCCACGCCGTCCAATCGGATTCTGTATGGCGAAACGATGTCGAATTTGTTGGATTCAGATGGAAAATTGGTCGGCGTTTGGTTTGAAATCCCCTTGATAATGGACACCGACAAACGTCCATTCGGCGGCAATCGCGCTGAATATTTGACCTATTTGTCGCCTCATTTTGAAGTAAAAACGTTTGAAAAATGCTACAATTCCATCAAACCAAGAGACGGAAATGAAGTTTTTGGCATTTTTCAAAAAAAAAGTAAAAATTAAAAAAAAACGAATCAATTTAAATCTTTTACACATCTAAAACCTGCGTGCAACATCGAAGTTTCTGGCGATGAAAACGACCGCCCCGACACGCGATAGCCATGACACCAAGTGGCTTCGCACAAAAAAGAACCGCCGCGTTGTGCTTTTTCAAGGGCGATTTCAGCGATGGTTCCACCATTTTTGAGGGCGGCAACGACATCGGCATAATTGAAATTTCCGTTTTGACACCATTGCCAAACGTTGCCCGTCATGTCCGTCAAACCCAATGGCGTTTTCCCAAAAATGCCGACAGGCGAAGCGAATTTATAGCCATCTTCGACGGCATTTTTTTCAGGAAAAGTGCCTTGCCAAATGTTGACGCGCCATTTTCCATCGGGTGTTTTGAGGTCATTTCCTATCGAATAGCGCGTTTGGTCGTTGCGCGCATTGCGGGCGGCGTGTTCAAATTCGAGTTCATGGGGCAGCCGTTTGCCCGCCCATTTCGCATAGGCGGCGGCATCATTCCACGAAATTTGGGTGACTGGCAAATCGTCGGCAGCTTTCGGAAAATCGGTTCCTTCGGGATATTGCCACGTGCAACCCGCCTTTAAAATCCAATTTTTGTTAGAAGTTTCGTCAATAAAAGCACTGTTTCCGAAAGTTTCGGCTTCGGTTTTGTATTGGGTGGCGGTCACAAATTGTCGAAATTGGGCGACCGTGACGGGGCTAATGTCCATCAAAAAAGGTTGAACATGAATCCAAAAGCGCGGCGATTCGGTTTGTAAACCACTCGAATCGGAACCCACAAAAGTGTAACCGCCCGAAACGACTAACATATTTTTTAAAAGACTATCCGAAAAGGAAATCGCTTGCGTTTTGATGCGCACCGTCGTGTCTGAAACCGCCGTGATGCGCGAAGTTAACGCCAATTGGCGACCGCTTTTGTTTTCCGTTTTACAAAAAGAAAACAACAACGGGATTAGTAAAAAGCTATTTTTCAAGAATTTTTTTAACATAAATCTCCAATCTTTTCTAAAAATTTTTAGCAAAGATACAAACGATTTAGTTTTTCTATTTTTTCTGAAAAATATTTAAAAAATAGCCCCCCCCCAGTATTTTTCCCCATTTTTCTTTGTTTTTTATAAATTTACGAAAGTTTTATAAAAAAATAGTGTCTAATGTTTGAAAGAAAGTTTTAGTATATTTTTAAGAATTATAAAATCATAAAAAAATGAAAAAAAGATTTTTACTAACGATTGCGGCTGCATTTTTTGCGTCGCTAATTTTTGCACAAACCAATCCCGCGATTACATCGTGGTTACAAAACACGACGGTTACAGGCAGATATTACACCGTTGCGGGCGGTTCGACTTCGATTGCAAATAATATTTTGGTAAATTGCCAAAAAGTGCAATATTCGCCGACCTTTGCGTATGTCACTTGCACGGGCGTACCCGCCTACGCGACGGGTCCGTTTCAAGACGGAAATCCAAGCCAAGCGACGAATCAAAACGCGATTTTCAAATTTCCACTTACGCCGCAACGCAATACAGGCACGTTGTCTCCCACGACGGGCGGCAATATCGGCGTGTTCATCAATGGCGTAGCGTTGTTCGATTATCGCGACGGTGTGGCGTGGAATCCTGCGACGAGTGCGCTTTGTGGCGGACCGGGCAATCCGCCTTGTCCAGGCGGTCCGATGGCTGCGCAAGCGTGGAACCGCGATGCGATTTTGGCAGAAAAAGCGGGTTTTGACTGCGCGAAAGGTCACCCAGCGATGGGGAATTATCACCATCACCAAAATCCGTCCGCATTTGATTTAGATTTGCGGGTAATTTCGACGGTTTGTAATTTATATGATGCCGATGGTTTATATAAAATAGACAGCACCAAACATGCGCCGCTGCTTGGTTTTGCCTACGATGGTTTCCCGATTTACGGCGCGTATGGCTATAAAAACACCGACGGTACTGGGGGTATCGCCCGCATGAAATCGAGCTATCAACTCACGACCGCCACCACGCGCACGAACGGACCTGCGGTGAGTGCGACCTATCCGTTGGGCTATTTTCGCGAAGATTATGTCTATGTCAGCAACGCCGCTTCGGATTATTTAGATGCCTCG
>JBJOPA010000028.1:0-2856 GCA_046051005.1 Bacteroidota bacterium | reverse complement strand
CTCGCGTGAGGGCTTTCTTGGTAATACGCTGCCCAAAAGGTATGTTGTCCAGGCGTTGTACCCGCCGAAATCATGGCAGGTCGTAGGGTCGTGCCGTCACCGATGGGAAATCGAAAAGAATCCGCGCCTGTTCGGGCAACGTAACCTTTCACATGTCGCGCATCGGTTTCGTTTTGATACGTTGCACCCCTCAAAAAGTGCAAATATACTGGGGGGGGGGCATTTAGCAAGGCAATGTCGTAGGGTGTTGCCACTTGACCGCTTTGAAACATCAATTCTTTTGATATTTGAAACGTCGTGTCCAATTGTAAGTGATTGGCATTGTTGAGTGTGACGTATTCAAAATCCATAATTTCGCTTCCACTCACCCGTTGTCGGGTAGTGCCGTTGAAGAACAATCGCCCTACGTTGTTGGAGAAAGTTCCGTCGTTTTTTAGGTCGCCAAAGATGGCGATTGGGTCGGCACTGTGTGTTTGAGCGGTGCCAGTTTGGTGCGCATGTTGTTGCGCGACTGCTTGTGCTTGCGTGAACAGCATGATAAGAGAGAGCGCAATGAAGCGTCCGAGTCCGTGTAAATGTGTATTGTTACATACTTTTGGGAATAAAATCATGTATAAAATTTTCTTAAAGTATTAAATAAACCAAATTTGGTATAGTTATGGTAAAGATAGAGCAGTAGTATGAGTTCTATATAATTCAATTTATTTAATTCCAAAATATATACCACTTTACAATCTTGCGGCACTGAAATCCCCGATGTTGCATAGTAAAAAAGAAAGAGAGAAAATACATTTTTATTATCGTGATGTTTAAAGTTCTGAACATCAATCTATCAAGAAGACTATTCGTTACTATTTTTCACATTATATCTATGTACACTTTTTTTTTAAAAAGTTTATATCATTCTAATAATTAAGTAAGATTACACCATTTAAAATTTCTTTTTCAGATGATTTCTCAAACCGTATTATCCGCTTTACGTCAAGCTATATCAAAAAGCAGCAGTAAAGCACTTTTGATTGCAATTGCAATCTTTGCATTCCAAAATGTTGCGCAAGCGCAGCTCAAACTTGGTAACAATCCAGGTACAGTCAACCCTTCTGCCATTCTCGAAATGGAAACAACCAGCAAAGGTTTGTTGATTCCCCGCATGACGGCTACCGAAATGGCTGCCATCGTCACACCCGCCAACGGCTTGATGGTTTACAACACCGACGAATCGTGTTTCTTTGTCTATCGTGTGACTGCATGGCGCAGTTTGTGCGATGACTACACGTTTAAAGTACAAGGCACAACCCGTTATGTCAACCAGTTTGGCGACGACGCATTGGGCGCGTACCGTACAGGTAACTTGGGTTTGGGAACCAACAACCCACTCAGTGCATTACACGTCTTCGCGGCGACCAATCCGATGCGCGTAGAAGGCTTGCAAATGGGTGCAGGTACGGATAGTATCGTCACCATTGACATGGCAACAGGCGTAATGCGCAGACGCGATGCGGCTACACTTACAGGCGGCTATTTGACGGCATCAAACGGTATCACAAAAGTAGGAAATGATTTCCAACTCGGTGGCACTTTGGCGCAAAATACAACTATTAACACCGCAGGTTTTGATTTCAGAATCACGGGTGGTAACTTCGGTTTGGGTACGGCAGGTGCGCCCACCAATACGTTCCACGTTTCTACGCCAGCAGGTACGGACCCTATCCGTATCGAAGGATTGAGAAGCGGTGCGCCTACCGACAGCATCATGACTGTGGACGCTTCTGGCGTAGTGCGCATGCGCGACGCGGCAACGGTGGTTGGCAACTATTTGACAGCTTCTAACGGCTTGACAAAAGTAGGAAACGACTTCCAATTGGGTGGTACGTTGACCAAGAACACCGCAATCTCTTTTGCAGGTTTCAATTTGGGCTTGGGCATTGCGGCGGGTACAGCTTCATCGCGTTTCCACCTCAATGGTTCTATGGCGTTGGGCATTCGCACTTCGGCAGCCAATGCAACGTTGGACGCTACGGACAACACCATCTTGATGGATTGTGCGGGCGGTGCGCGTTCTTTGGGTTTGCCTGCGGCGAGTTCGTGTTCAGGTCGAATCTATTACATCGCTAAAATAGATGACAGCAGCAACCCACTCAATTTCAGCGTTACCCTTAAATTGGACAATGCAGCGGGTTTGGGAAGCAGCATGAACAGCATCAATCACACATCGAGATTGACCATTCAAAGCGATGGTACAGACTGGTGGTTGCTTAATAAGTTCTAAATTCTGTTTGAATGTGGTGTAATGTAGTGTGACAAGAGGTGTATTCGCAATGACACTTTTAAAAAGACATGAAACGCCTCTTTCATACTGTTTTGACCCCGTTTAAACAACTACAATAACGCAAAAAGCCACTTCACGACCGCGTGAGGTGGCTTTTTGGCACGAGGCGTTGAAACGCCACGCTAATATAACAACCGTCCCTACGGGACTTTTTTATTCTTCCTCCTTTCGGGGGGATTATGCCTCGCGGTAAACGACAAAAACGTTAATTATACTGGGGGGGGTGTTTTGAAATATAAATTATACATTGTGGATTAATAAAATGCCTGTATGTAACTAAACAATGACCTAAAACGTTAGAAACGAGATATAAATTAAATACGTTATCATAACCTATATTATGACTTTTCAATATCCTGTTTGGTATTTGTTATTCTGCCTTTTACTGGGGGGCGCGGGCGCAGGACTCCTCTATTGGGGCGATAAAACATTCAAAGAGAAATCTACTTGGTTGCATAGGTTGTTGGCGGTGTTGCGTGGGTTGGCACTCAGCCTTATTGCGGCTTTGTTGCTTTCGCCGATGTTGA
>JBJOPA010000027.1:0-4472 GCA_046051005.1 Bacteroidota bacterium | reverse complement strand
AACGTTTGGTCATTCGGCAAATCAATGGCTAAAAAACCTTCTCGAATTTTCACGTTTTGATAGCCACCCGACACGCCCAAACTCAGCAAACCTTGTTCGCCCAATTTTTGATGCACCGCCAAGTTGAGTGCCAAACCCGTCCGTTGCCAATAGCCCGCTTGGTCGTTGCTGAAATTCAAGCCAATGCCAATCGGCGATTTTTTCACCCGCGACTGAAACGCCAGCAATTGGGTTTGTGGCGCACCGTCAAAATTGACCCATTGCGTTCGCACTACGCCTTTGAGTTCCGTGATGCCCGACGCGCCCGTCACCGCAGGATTGAAACCATAATTATTTGTAATATAATTGGTAAATAGTGGATATTGTTGCCCCCATGCTGCCGTTGTTGCAAGGCAAAGTGCGATTTTCAGCCCGATTTTTCTAATTTTTCTCATTGCAGAAAATAGTTTTTGTTGAAACAAATTTTTTGATGGATTCCAATTTCTATTTTATTCTTTTTAAAAATTTATAAAAATTTTATGAAGAAAAAACGTTTCAAAATCCATCAAAATGCTTTGTTTTTAAGTATTTTTTTAAAAAAAATCTACAAAAAAGTAATGTTGTGTTGATTTGTCGGCAAGAAGCCCCCCCCCCAGTATTTTGCTATCTTACGAGGGTAATTGAACCCGTATAGACGGTATTTTTATCGTCGTTGAGTTCTAAAACATAGTAATATGCGCCCGACGGCAAAGCCTGACCTTTGTCATTTTGCCCCGACCATTCGTTGCCGTAAGGTTGTCGCGCATACACGACCTCGCCCCAACGATTGTAAATGAACAACACATTTTTAGGATAATTTTCGATATTTGGAACCGTCCAAGTGTCATTTGCGCCGTCGCTGTTGGGCGAAATGATGTCGGGCAAACCGTTGCCCATCGTGCGACCGACGGTATCACACCGAATGCCAACGGCAATGGCGGTGTCTAATTTACAGGCATTACTATCGGTCAATGTCAACCGATAACGCCCATTTCGGAGGCTATCGCGGGAAAAACTATTCGTATTTGCGTCCGCCCAAACGATTCGTACTGGGGGGGTGGCATTTCGATAATTAATATTTATAAAACCATCATTGAAACCTTTACAGCTTTCTGCCCGCGTTGTTGCCACGATTTTGAACAGCGAATCGGGCTGTTTGACCACCGTATCCAAGACAAAACGGCAATTGGCGGCATCGTTGGTCATCGTCACTTGATAACGCCCCGCGGCGAGATTGCCCACATTTTGCGTCGTCGCGCCGTTCGACCAGCGATAAGTTGCACCTGCCGTCGTCGCCGTCATCGTAGATTGCAGGGCGATGGCTCCCGTTGCCGCACCGCGACATTTCAGATTGGTGACCGTCGCAACGGCAGCAAAACCAAGCTCGGTGGTGCCGACATTTATCGTTTTCACGAGGCTTTTGGTGCAACCATCTTTCCGAATTTCGAGGACAACGTATTTCAAACCCGCCGTCGCATAATTCACGCCCAACGGATTGAGGTCGGTTGAGGTTTGTGGAATCGCGCCGTCGCCAAATGTCCAACGAAACGTCATGCCCATCGGCGACGAACCGTTAAATTCAAAGTCATAGTTGCTGCCACAATTGGTCGTCGTATTCCTCAAAATCGAAAATGCAGCAAAAATATCCCTACAATTTGGCGTATTCGACGACTCGTCGGTGTTCGGCGGTTGCTGAAAACCTTGTCGCAAATATCCCGCATCGGTGGGCGTATTTGGGTGCAACGTATTGCAACCTGGACACGAACCGAAGGTGTGACTAATCCTAAAATTGCCTTGCGTGCGCACCCGACCCGACGACCCAAGCGTTTGTCGTTTGATTTGTTGCGCATTCAGATTTTCTATTTTTAAAAAATTAAAAATTATTAAAAACAGAAAAAGCAAAATTTTATTAAAATTATTTAAGAAAATTATTTTTTTCATTCTGAAAATATTTTTCAAAAAAATGTGATAAAAAAATCGAAAACAAATACTTTTTCTCAAAATTTTATCCCCCCCCCAGTATATCGGGCGTTTTTTTGTAGTTTTTAAATCATTTTTTCAAAAAATATTTTAATTATTGCTCAACAGATAACCTGTCAACGTAAATCGTTCGCCTGGCAACAACGAGACGGGTTTTCTCAACCGTTTTCCCGAAGGAATGGTAATCAAACGCGGTGATTGCAAAGCTCCCGTGTAGAAACTGAAATTCAATCCGTCAATCCCTAAATCCATACGTCCGCCACTCGTCGCGCCACTTTTGATGACCAATACTTTGTTGGGTGGCACTTGATATTCAAAAGTCAAGTCTGTAAAATCAAGGATAATCGGCGTAGTATAAGGTTGATTTGGCAACAAAATGCCCGTGCAATAACACGTTCGGATAGACGTATTTTCGGGAATAATCGGCATACCCGGCACCGAGTTTAGTACACGTCCGTCGGTCAGTTCAACGTTACTATTCACCGCACTAACGTAGAGTGCTTTGCCCGCTGGAACGGTATAATTGGTGGTCACCAATTGCGCTTCGCCGATGATGCCGAGTGGAAACTCAATCGAAGCACCGGGCGCACGAAACGGCAAAGAATTCATCACGATGGCATTTCTGATGCCACCATTTCCTGCCGCAGGATTGGTGAGAAAAAGGGTATCATTTCTGAAAATGAGGTCTTGAATTTCATTCGTCGGGTCGCGGTCAAAATCGTCTCGTGCGGTACGTGCGATGCCCGCGCTATCTGCAAAATTAGCCGCCGTTGCGCGATTGGCGAGTGCCGCAATTTGTGCATTTTGGGCAAATTGAGCGCGATTGGCAGCCGTTGCAGAATCTGCAAAATTGGCGCGAGTTGCATTGATGGCGTTCGTCGCATTAGTGGCATTGGTTGCAAAATCGGCGGTCGTGGCGCGATTGGCGAGAACCGCTACTTGTGCATTTTGGGCAAATTGAGCACGGTGTGCGGCAGTTGCGGTATCGGCAAAATTGGCGCGAGTCGCATTTACGGCGTTGGTCGCGTTGGTGGCATTGGTCGCAAAATCGGCGGTCGTTGCGCGAGTTGCAAGGGCTGCCAATTGTGCATTTTGCGCAAATTGAGCGCGATGCGCGGCAGTTGCGGTGTCCGCAAAATTGGCGCGAGTCGCATTTGCGGCGTTGGTCGCGTTGGTAGCATTCGTCGCAAAATCGGCGTTGGTGGCGCGAGTCGCCGTTGTTGCAGTCTGCGCAGCGATGGCAAAAACCGCACGATGTGCCGCCGTTGCGGTGTCCGCGAGGTTAGCGCGAGCAGCAAAACCCGCCCGACGCGCCGAATCCGCCAACCAAGCAAATCGAGCCGTGTCAGATTGTCGCGCAGTCGTTGCATTGATAACATTTTGAGCATAAAGCGCAAAATTAGAAACCCGCGAACTATCCGAAAAACGCGAAACCGTCGAAGTCCCAGCCGTACGCGAACTGTCCGAAAAACGGGCAAAACTTGAAGTTCCAGCCGTACGCGAACTATCCGAAAAACGGGCAAAACTCGATGTTCCAGCCGTACGCGAACTGTCAGCAAAACGAGCAAAACTTGATGTCCCAGCCGTACGCGAACTGTCGGCAAATGCCGCAGTATTGGCACGATTGGCAATTCTCGCGCTGTCGGCAAAGGCGGCGGTATTGGCTTTTTCGGCGTACAACGCATAAGGAACAGACAACATTTGACTGGTTCCCATGTTCACGAAACTGTTGCCGCCTGCGGGGTCCATTTCTACCTTCAAAAAATAGCGGTCTGCGCCCCATTTGATGGCACTAAACATCGTTTGCGCACCACCCGTGCGCGTCCCCTGCCCTATCGGAAGGTCGAACAAACCGAAACCGTCGGTCGTCACATTATGGATTTCTACCCATTCTTCGGTACCTGCGAGGCTGCCTTTGAGTACCGAAATGCGGGCGCGAATGTTTTGACTCACCAATTCACGACCTTGTTGGTCGGTCGCAACTGCTTGATAACAAACACTTTGGGGGACTTGCGCGTGCGCAAAAATTGCCGCACAAACAAAAACAATGGAAAATAGCAGTTTTTTCATCTTGTGTAAATTACTGATTTTTAAATAGTTTCTGATAAAATATTTTTAAATAAAAAAACAATTGAATATTAACATGAAATTCAATCGCTGATGCAAATGAACTTTTTTTATAATTATTTAAAATTTAATATTGAGAAAAAAGTAAGCAATACGTTTTTGATAGCCTAAAAAATCGGAATATACTGGGGGGTAGCTCAGTTGCAATAAAAAATGAATATACAATCAAAAAAAACAATACAAATGGAAAAATGAATGATAGAAAAAAAACTATTCTATTTTTGTGTTAAAAAAAAATTAATGTTAATGCGTAAACTTTTAAATTTCGTTTTTTATGTTCTTTACAACTGATTTATTTACTACAATTTTTTGTCCAAAAAGAGAAAATTAAAAAGAGAAAAAAAAAG
>JBJOPA010000026.1:0-4001 GCA_046051005.1 Bacteroidota bacterium | reverse complement strand
ATCCCACTATTTTTGACGCTATTTTTATGCCTTTTTTCCAACTTTTTAGCCGCCGAAACGCGCCCACAAACGGGTGATTCGACAGGAAAATATTTGACGATTCGAGACACCGTTTTCGTTTCCGCCTTGCGCGAGGGCGAAAGCACGACTTTTGTTTTTGAACATAAATTCGTCAACAAACAGACTGCATATTCGTTGGCAAAATTTCACGGGCGTTATGTCGAAGAACTGATTCCCTACAATGCGGGCTTGAATATGGGCATTTTGAAGGAAGGTCAAATCATCAAAATTCCGTTGGTCACGCGGGCGATGCGGCGTTTTATGCCCAAAGATTATTCGCGTTGGCGATATGCACCGATTTATCTGAAATTGCAAAAAACGGATAAAATCGAAACCGTCGCCGCCCTTTTCAAAATGCCTGTTGACACGCTTTTGAAGCGAAATAATATCAAAAACAAGTCACTTTTGGGGCGTTCTTCTTTGCATGTGGGCTGGTATTCGCTGACGGGCGTTGTGGATTCGCTACGCAAAGGTCGCACCGAAATCAAGGAAGTGATGGTTGCCAACACCGTTTTGCAAGGCAAATTTGACAGCCAACGGAAAAATGGAGAAGAAAAAGGAACCGCCTTGTGGCTGAAAAGTAGCACCGACAACAACGGCTATTATTGCCTGCATCGGACGGCAAAAAAAGGGACGGTGATAGAAATCACGAATCAAATGAATTTAAAAAAAGCGTATGTCAAAGTCATTGGTCGCATTCCAGACAAGACGTATGGCAACGAAGTGAAAATTATTGTTTCGCCCACGACGGCAAAAATGTTGGGCGTGCGAGACGAACGCTTTTTTGCCAAAATTAAATTTGGCAACTAAATATTTTGCTGATTTTCTGAAAAAACCGCTTGGCAAATCGTCAAGCGGTTTTTTTGACGAAAAAAGGGGCATTTATACTGGGGGGGGGCTATTTTTGAAAAGATTTGGGGATAATTTTCCAAATTCTTTCAAAAAAAATGTAGCTTTGCACCAAAATTTGAAAGCATTGTAGTGATGAAAAAATATTGGTATATAATTGTTTTTGTGGTGTTGGCAGCCATGCCCACGCCGAGTTGTCTCAACAACAAAAAACCAGAGCAACCGATGCTTGAGGTGAAACGAGAGTCTGCACCCAATGCCCATCTCGACAAAATTGAAAAGGAAAACGAAACGTTACAACTCGATTTGCCTATCATTGATGGGCATTACGAATTGTCGTGGGCAGCGTTGGCGCGCACGACGTTTAGAAATAAATTTGTAGATTCCGTCAATGCGTATGCCGCTATGCCCACTTTTCCCGCCGCGCTGAAAGCGATGGAAGGACAACGGGTGATGATTCGTGGCTATGTGATTCCCGTCGAAGAAACACAGGATTATCAAGTTTTGGTGCTTTCGGCGTTTCCTTACACGCAATGTTTTTTTTGTGGACAAGCGGGTCCAGAATCTATTATGGATATTAAATTAAAAAATCCTTCAAAATCTAAACGATACGCACGAGATGCAAAAACGTGTTTTAAAGGTACTTTGAAACTCAACGACCATAATTTGAATTTCTTTAATTTCATCATGGACGGTGCAGAAGAAGTGAAATAACATTTTAAATTATAAAAAAAATAATGATTTCAAGCCGTTTTTAGTCAATACAGACCCAAAAATAGGCGTTGAAATGTCAACATCATACAATGGAAAGTTTTATTGATTACGTCAAAATCTGCTTCCGTTCTGGAAAAGGCGGCGCAGGTTCGGCACATTTTTATCGTGGAAAATATTCACCACTCGGCGGACCTGACGGCGGAAACGGCGGAAGAGGCGGACACATCATTTTGAAAGGAGACCCTAATGAATGGACCCTGTTGAACCTAAAATATCGAAAACACATATACGCAGAAGATGGCGAACGCGGTATGAAGAACAATCAGTTCGGAAAAAGTGCTGATGATGTCATCGTACATGTACCACTCGGAACCGTGGCAAGAGATGCAGAAACAGGAGAGTTCATGTTAGAAATAACAGAAGGAGACGAAGAAAAAATGTTGCTCAAAGCAGGACGCGGTGGACTTGGAAACACCAATTTTAAGTCTTCTACCAATCAAGCTCCGACTTATGCACAACCGGGCGAAGAAGGAGAAGAACGATGGATTATTCTCGAACTCAAAACGCTGGCTGATGTTGGTCTCGTAGGGTTTCCTAATGCTGGAAAATCTACGCTACTCGCTTCTATTTCTGCTGCAAAGCCCGAAATTGCGTCTTATGCTTTCACTACGATTGTTCCGAATATTGGAATTGTGCCTTATCGTGATTTCCGCTCTTTTGTAATGGCAGATATTCCGGGCATTATTGAAGATGCGCATTTAGGAAAAGGTCTCGGGCATCGCTTTTTGAGACATATTGAAAGGAATGCTGTACTTTTGTTTATGATTCCTTGCGATACCACACGCGGCATTCGAGAAGAATATAATATCTTGTTAAACGAATTGGCACAATACAATGAAGAATTGCTTGACAAGCCACACGTTTTAGCCATCACTAAATCAGATTTGATTGACAAGGAGTTGCAGGAACTTTTGTCCGCAGATTTGCCGCCTAACATCGAAACCGTCTTTATTTCGGCGGTCGCGGAGAAAGGATTGATGGAATTAAAAGACTTATTGTGGGAGAAAATTAATGAAGAAATCATTTAAAAACTTCTTCAAAAGACACTTTAAAAGGCGTTGATGCTCCCCCCCCAGTATCCACGCCTTTTTTTTAATCGTTTTTAATCAAAAAAACAGAACCTCATGTTTAAAAATCCGACACCGAGACAGATTGCCTTTTATGTCGCCATTGCCATTACGGTTTTAGTTCTCTTTTTTAATCTACTCATCAATGGTTTGATGCCACAATTGGCTCCTGCCATGAGTGTTTCCATTGCGCCGTTGCTTGTTTTTGCCGTTTCCTTTCTACTTACCAATTATTTGATAGAACATTTCATCTATCGCCGTATTAAAGTCATTTATAAACGTATCTCCGAGTTTAGACGGACGGGAGACGTAGCCGAAATTACGCCTGATTTGGAAGAAGTAGAAGCACAAGTCAATCGCTGGGCAGCTGACAAAGACCAAAAAATAGCTTCACTTGAAGAATTAGAAGAATATAGACGCAATTATCTGGGCAATGTAAGCCATGAACTGAAAACGCCCCTTTTTAGTTTGCCAGGTTTCTTACATACGTTGCTTGATGGTGGCATCCATGATACAGAAGTTGCCGTTTCGTTTCTACAAAAAGCCGCTAAAAATGCAGAACGATTACAAACCATTGTAGAAGACCTCGAATCTATTTCACACGTAGAATCTGGGAAGCTACAAATGGACTTCACCGTCTTTGATATTCAAAAATTGACAGAAGAAGTCTTTGATGAACTTGAAATCAAGGCAAAAGAACGTGGAATCAAGCTACAATTTAAAGAAGGTGCCAGAAATGGTTGGCTTGTCAAAGCCGATAGAGAAATGGTGAGACAAATTTTGACCAATTTAGTCGCCAATTCTATCAAATATGGCAAACAGAATGGCATTACTAAATTGAGCTTTTATGATATGGATAAAATTGTGCTTATCGAAGTAAATGACAATGGAATCGGTATTCCAAGACATCATCACAAGCACGTTTTTGATAGATTTTATCGCGTAGATTCGGGTCGTTCACGTGCTGCGGGTGGTTCGGGATTGGGTTTGGCAATCGTCAAGCATCTCGTCGAGGCACATGAACAAAGCATTCATCTACGAAGTACCGAAAATGTAGGTTCTACTTTCGGTTTTACCCTTGAAAAAGCCTAAATATACTGGGGGGGGGCGTTTTTTTAGCTATTGTATTCGCCGCGAGGCGTTGAAACGCCACGCTAATATAACGGTCGTCCCTACGGGACTTTTTATTGATTCTTTTTTATTGTTAATCCTTTATATTCTCATTATTTTAGTCAAAAATTTTAATGATTT
>JBJOPA010000025.1:0-3125 GCA_046051005.1 Bacteroidota bacterium | reverse complement strand
GCAAAAAGTGGGCAAAAATACAATTTTTTGGCAGAAAAGCTATTTTTTTGTGCGACAGATGCGACAAATTTCTTCAAATTCGTCGGCGCGAACGGGTTGAACGGAAAGGCGACTGAGCTTCAACAATGCCATATCTTTCAGCAAATCGTTGGTTTTGATGTCGGCAAGCGAGAGTTCGGTCGGAAATTCTTCGGTCAATTCCACTTCCACACAACTCCAACGGTCGAGGTCTTTTGGGTCTTCGACGGTTGGGTCGGGATATGCCTCGCACGTCACCCGCGAGAGGGCGATGATGGCGGGTTTGGTGACACTTCGGTAGAAAATACAAATATCATCTATTTGCATGGCGCGCAGATTGTTGCGTGCCGTGTAATTGCGCACGCCGTCCCAACGTCCAATTTTTTCTTTTCTAAAATCGTCTAACGAATAGGATTCGGGTTCTGATTTGATGAGCCAATAATTCATATTAATAAAATATTTTTTTATTCAATTTTATTCAAAATGTTGGACAAAAATAGGCATTTTTCAAGTAGATACTCGAAAAATGCCTTGTTTTTTTCTCAATTTATTTTTTTTGAGCGGTGGATACTGGGGGGTAGCCTTTTTTTAGATTTTTTACCGTTTTTTCTCGTCGGTCATAAACCAAGGCGGTGTTTTGTCGGTTGGGTTTCCGTTGTAATTTATCGTAATTTCTTCGCCCACATCAATGTATCTTCTCGAAAAAATATCAATCGTTTTTTCTTCAAAATCCATGACATATTCTGCATTGGAGGGCGCAAAATGGTTGTACAGCGACCCCCAACCTAACGCAACGGCGGCTTCTACGCTGGGGTCGTCTTCGTCTTCCCATAAAAAATAATAATCATAAAGTGCGGTCGAATCGAGTGCGTCGCGTTCGCCTTTTTTACACAAAACGACTGGACAACTTTCGATAAGTTCGCCTTTTGCGATGGCAGTTCCTGCAAAAACACCGCGTCCGCCCAATTTGCTGGCGGTGACGTATAAATCGGGATTTCTAAACATTTCTATTTTCTTGAAGTCAAAAATCAGTAAAAAATGAGGGCTTATACTGGGGGGTATCATTTTTTGGAGTTGAGAAGTTTTTTTTAAAACTTATTTTTCCACATCATGCTTTCAACGGGTTTGTCGGTGCGGGCGTTGTATTTTGCATTTTGTTTTTTATTGTATAAATTTTTAATATCGCCTTCCACTTGGAAATAAATCAGTTGTCCGACGGGCATGTTTGCATAGACGCGGACGGGCATGAGGCACGAAATTTCGAGTGTCCAATGGTTGCAAAAACCGACATCCCCCTTGCCTGCGGTGGCGTGGATGTTGATGCCGAGCCTTCCCGTGCTTGATTTTCCTTCCAAAAACGGCACGGCGTTGTGGGTTTCGGTATATTCGAGGGTGGCACCGAGATAGAGGGTGTTGGGTTGCAGCAAAAAACCTTGTTCGGGAATTTCAAAGATGTCAATTTCGTTGTGTTGTTTTGCGTCGAGTTCGCGGTTGCGATAAGTTGCCAAAAATTTGCCGAGATGCACGTCGTAGGAATTGGTTCCGAGACAAGCGAGGTCAAAGGGCATGATGACAATATCGCCCGATTCGAGGCAATCCAGAATTTTTTTATCGCTAAAAATCATGTTTTTATCGTTTTAAGTAAATATTTTTTCTAATTCGACTGAGCGATTGGGGTTTGATGCCGAGATAAGAAGCGATGTCGTGTTGCGGTACGCGCTGCGCGAGGGTTGGATATTTTTCTATAAATTCGAGGTATCGTTCTTCGGCGAGTTGTGCGTTTCCCTTGTAAACCCGTTCTTGGAGGGCGACAAATCGGCGCACGGCAAGGATTCTGAAATAGCGTTCCACGCGCGGGCATTCGTCGAAAATAGCTTCCATTTTCGATTCGGGGATAGAAAAAACGACACTTTTTTCGATGGCTTGAATGCTAACGAATGCAGGTTTTTGAGATACGATACTATTTTGGTCGCCTATCCACCAATCTTCGGGGGCAAATTGTATGACGTGTTCGTAGCCGTTTGCGTCTATTGAAAACATTTTTAGGCAGCCTTGCACGACATAGTTGGTATGTTGTGCGATTTCGCCAATTTTCAGCACAAAGTCGCCGCGTTGCACTATTTTTTCTTCAAAAACGGCGGCAAATCGTTCAAATTCTTCTGTTGAAACAACCACTTTTTGGCTAATGTTGCGGTACAACATTGCCTTAAAAGATTCGATATGCGACACGATTTTAGACAAAACGATGCGATGTATTTGTAAAAAAAAAATTAATTAATCGAAAACGAAGGGATTTCGCTGGTCACCAAATTATAGAAAGTCAACAAGTGAATGTCATAATCGGGCATAAATTTGGTCAAGGGCAATGCCTCTACCATGTCGCGCACTTCGCTTTCCGACTGCGCCGTAAAGACAGCCCACACCCGCGATTTTTCTAGGGAAACGGCGTAGGAAAGCATTTTTCCTTCTGCAAAATACTGACTGATGCGTTGTCGCTGCTTCGGAATGGCGTTGGTGAACGCATCGGTGAGGCGAGTGGGCATCATGAAATCTACCATGTATTGTTCCATATCTCTCCAAAAAAATTTGGTAAACGGTTTGAGTTTTTTTTTCTTCTTTAAAACTTTACTTTGACGCTAAAAGATGTGCAAAGGTACATTTTTTTATCAAAAACGAAAAACCCGATTAAAAAGATTCAAAAAAGGCAAAATATACTGGGGGGGGGCGTTTTGGATAAAAAAAAAGCATATTTTTGTAGGGGAATTGGGGGTTTTAATATTTGTTTCAATAGACAACAAGCGACATTCTCTTACACAAAGTCCTAGAATTTTAAAAATATGAAAAAAAAAAATTAGTCATTCTGTGTTGCGTGCTATTTTTATTAGAAAAGGTAGTATTGGCGAAAAAACAACTTTGATAAATGACCCAAATCAAGATTTATTAGATACTCAACGCGCTATCTTAAATTTTGGAGAGATTGCCATTGTATGCTGTACCCAAGCTGAATCAAGTTGGACATTGCTAACTGATAGTCGTTTGATTGTTGCTTCGGAAAATAATATAGTGGCTCTTGATTATGAAAATATAACGCTCGTCAGTCTAATGCC
>JBJOPA010000024.1:0-16110 GCA_046051005.1 Bacteroidota bacterium | reverse complement strand
ATAAACAAACAACAGAAAATCTCAATAGCCCTGTAAACAACTCTGAACAAGTTATTAAACCAAATGCCATATCGAAAAAATGTGAACTAAATAGCACAGGAGATATTTGTTTTCAGAATCTATATCATGAGTCTGTAAAAGTAGGCATATCCTTACATTCCATATCTCCCGATATGGTTTATTATAGTAATCCTTCAATAACTGAAATTATTATCCCAAAAGGAGAAAGTCATTGTATATATGATTTCAAAGAAGGAGTATTTTATTATACTGTTTATAAGTATCATTCTATGGCTCAAATTTGGAGAGATATCGTCACAAGTGGTCAAGTTAAAGTTAAGGTATGTGAATCGAAAAGCATTAATATAAGATAATATTTGATACCTTTATACAAAATACTAAAACGGGAAAAATAATTTTAAAAAAACCCACAGTTTTCGCATCATGAAAAAATCATTTATTTTATGCTTTTTATTAGTCTTATCTGCTTGTGCGTATGGGCAAGGAAATAAAAAGTTTAAGTTTGGATTGTCTATTAATCCGAGTATTTCTAATAATTTATTGTCAAATAATGGCAATGTTCCGAGTGAAGTGGCTAGTTTTTTTAGAAGTATTTATACCACCGTTTTCCGCAATAAATAAAAAATATGAAACAAAAAGATTATCTTCTTTTTATGGGTTCGGCTTATGCCCTACTCGTGATTGGAGGACTTGTGTTATTTGCTTTTCAAGCATCTCAAATTGATACATTTGGGCTTTTGTTTGGCGTTTGTTTGCTTGCGTTTTTTGCTTATAAATCTTACACCTGTTTCAGAGACTTGAAAACGGTGAGACAAGAAGATATGGTTTTTGCACCCCCAACAGATGCGACCGCAGAAGAACAGATTTCTTATTTTAAAAGGACGCTGATGCTATCTGCCATCGTATTTCCTATTTTATCCATTTGGATATGGTTTGACTTGAATAGTTTAGAATCAAATGAGGTAGAATCTGTAAGAATCTGGGAACCTGTTGCATTTTTATACAATATTGGGGGCTATTGGTTGGCAGTCTTATCAACACCTGTTTTGAGTCTGTTTGTGATGGGTTCGTTGTTCAAAAAAGTTGCTGACTTAAAAAGAGAATAATAAATTTAAATCTAAACATAACCGTTTCAAAATTTACTGAAAACAGATAAAAAATGTACTAAACGAAGGTTTATTTATCCGTATTGGTTTTCTTTTATGATTGATAAAAAGGTAGTAAAAAAGGCAAATATACTGGGGGGGGCATATTTTCCAATATTTTTTCAAAAAAAAAGACACGAACAAAAGAGTTTTTTTCTGAAAAGTGTATAACTTTGCTACATGAAATCTATTTTTTTTAGATGCGTTTAGAGTTTCTCATTTTTCACATGTGTTGGTTGAACACATGAGTGGCGAAGCCTTGAAGATTGGGTGGAATTCGGGGATTTGTGCTGACGTAAATTAAAAACAAAAAAATAATAACATATGGGATTAGATTTATACCACGTTGCTCCTTCAAAGAAAATGGAACCTGCGGACTATTTTAAATTAGATGAATTTGATGACAATCCTAAATTCTTACAAAAACATAGCCACCTGATTGAAGAATTGGAGGAATTTGATTACAATTTTGATATTTTAGTATTTTCAGATATTGCAACAAAAAATTTAATTTTAGATAATAATGAAAAGTATAGAAATAAACCAACACTAATAGGCGATATCAGTAATTTGACAAACGAAATTGAGCTATTGGTTAAAGGACAAAATTTAAATACAAAAGACCGTTTAATACTCAATCACGTTGATCACTTATTGACCAAAAGATATAACAGAGAGATTTATTATCGTTCTATCTGCCTTGCAAGCAATACACCAAATATACAAAAAGTGTTGTATTTACGAGAAAAAGGTTATCAAAGAAAAGGAATGAACGAGCAGTTTTATAGAGATTTTATAAACGATAAAAACTATTATGACCTAAAAGCAGTGCAAAAAGCAGCAATGTGCTTAGAACCTACATGGGGAGATAGCAAAGAAGACTTACAAAGGGATTTTAAAAAATTATTTATTGACAATTTTGTTGAAGGTGAGAGTATTTTTTTTGCAAGCTGGTAAATTTTAAGCCCAAAATTCAGACGATATTTAATAAAAAACAGGTAAGAATTGTCAAAAACACAGACGGTGTAAATAAACGAGTCGAGACATTTTTTAGAGAAAAAGCTAATTTTGCAACTTTAATCTTGCCCTCAAAAAAGAAAATATAGCTAAATTTTGGCAAATATACTGGGGGGTGGCATCAAAACGATATTTTAATGACGAAAGTCAAAAAAAAATAGGCTTGTTTGGTTTGATGTGCCAATGCGCAAAAGGGTTTGAAAAAAGTTTAAAAATATTTGTAGGAAAAGTTTTGGATTTTAGCGCAAAGTGTTTAATTTTGTCAAAAGTTTTTCATTATTTTTTTTCTTTTTCACTAACTAAATTCTATTTGATATGACGAAAAAAAAGCCAACCGCCGCGCCCGCTAAACGAAACACAGGCATCGAAAAAGCAAAACAAGAAGCCGCCGATGCACAAGAATCTAAAACATTTTTGACCGTATTGTTCATCAGCGTCATTTTATTGGTCGTGGTGATGTATTTTCTAATGAATCGTTGATTTTCACGTCCATCTTTTGACAAAAAAGATTGTCCGTTAGGAATTTGCATTCCTAACGGACAATCTTTTTGTGGAGGTGGTGGGATTTGAACCCACGTCCGAACAAAGCACCCGAAAGCTTTCTACATGTTTAGTTTCCGATTAAATTTTCGTGCAAAAGGTAGGTAGAAAACATACCCGCTCTTGCCTTATCTTCTGAAATTTTCGAGCAACCGTCAAAGCGCCAGCCGCCTTAGCCTCAATTTTGTTTTATACGCGGCACGTTGTATATGAAGCCTCAAACGTGCGGCATAACGGCTTTTTAAAACTTAGTAACTCCTAAGATTAAGCAGCCATGGCATACTGTGTATTGCCAACTATGGTTTGATTGCTGTTGATACGAGGAAAACAACCATACCCCGACATGCTTACCAACTGATTTCACCTTCCCGTCTATTCCAATTCACCCCCGAAACATCGAAAAAAATCAATATCGCCGCAAAGATAAACTTTTTTTCCGTCCTTGTCTATCCATTCCACATTTTTGATTTTTTTTCTCCCATTTTTTTGTTTAGTTGTGTACAAAATCAATATTTTTTTTATATTTGCTTTATTTTTTAATTAAACAATTCTAAAAATGGAAGAAAATCAAGAGAATTATGAAGAAAATCTGCTCAATTCAGGTGTGCGCTACGAAATTGAAGGCGCAACCTATTGGGCAAAAGTATGCGCCATTGTTGGTTTCATCACACTGGGCATATCATTGGTAGAGTCTATTCTGCAGCAAAGGCAAATCAATCAGATGCCTAACCGTATGATGCAGCAAATGTTCAACAGTAGCATGGCATCGGGGTTGTGGGTTACTGCTATCTTTACCCTAATTTCGTTGGCTATCTCTGTTTCTTTGCTCATCTTTGGGATAACTGCCGCACGTGGCATCGAAAATGCAGACAATGACGACGTAAACCAATCTTTCAAATGGTTGCACAGGCACTTTATGTTACAAGGCATTGTCATCATTTTAAGTATTGTTTTTGTCGTCGTCGTTGTCATCTATTCACTCAATCATTCCTTCATCTAAAAATGGTCTGAACAACCAAAAAAGTAATTTCCTTTTTTAAAAAAAATAAAAAATATTATAAATATGAAAGAAACTTTGGATAGTCAACTCTTTGAAAAAAGCAGCGAACTTTCAGACGCAGCCAAACATGACCTCAAACAAGCGGCAATGTGGGCGCGTTTCACCAGCATCATTTTATACATATTCTTTGGAATAATCGTGCTTGGAATATTGGTGACATTCTTCTATCTTATGAACATCGGGAGTGCAGGATTATTGTTATTGAGAGTCATCGTCGTGTACATCATGTTTGCTATATTTATTTATCATGTCGCTAAAAATTTGTACGGATTTAGCAATCAAACCGTACAAGCTTTGATGCAAAATAGTGGCAGCAGAATGGACGTGGCGTTTTTAAACCTACGCTTATACCTTCGACTGTATGGGATTGCTTCCATTGGTTTCCTTGTATTTAAGTTCATTTCATACGTTTGGTAACCAAAAAATGCCACCCCCCAGTATAAAACCCGAAAAAGAGCGTATAAATTCTTTTTTTATATATTTGCTTTATTGTTTTTAATTAAACCACATAAAAATGGAACAAAACCAAGACCATTTCGAGGAAAATCTGCTCAACGCCAACGTACGCGAAGAAATTTCGGACGCAGCGCGTTGGGCAAAACTTTGGGCAATCCTGAGTTTCATCACGCTTTCCATCTCTTTGACAAAAACTTTTTTGGAATTTTCCGCCGTTAATGACACTCGGGCGCACATAGAAATATTTGACCTAAATTCGCAATGGGTTTTGATGCTCAACGTAACGCTCTTTTTGTTGTCAACAACATTATATATTTTTTTATATCTCTTCGGGCGAACCGCGCAAATGGGTATTGAAAACAGAGACAACCAGGAACTAAACGGCGCATTCAAATGGCTCTACCGACATTTTATGTTGCAAGGCGTTGTCATCATTTTGGCGATTCTATCCATCTTCGCTGTCGTTATTATGGTTTTAAATCATTCATTTACTTAAAATTCGTAAAATATATATATAAAAGATGAAAGAAATATTAGACGGTCAAAACCTGTTGAAAGAAAAAGAATTTTCTGAAGAAGGACAACAAGACCTCAAACGAGCGGCAGCGTGGGCGCGATTCATTAGCATTGTACTTTATCTGTGTTTTGGATTCTTGGCATTGGCATTTTTTATGATGTTTATTTATATCGGAACCAATATACAACTCATCGGAACCATTTCATTATATTTGGCGTTGGGTGTACTGATTTTTTTCATGGCGCAATACTTAATACGATTCAGCAGCCAAATCGTTAGCGCATTTATGCAACAGAGCGCAAGCATGACGCACGGCGCGTTTCGCAACCTTCGTTTATACATGCAATTGTGTTTTTTCGCTTCTATTTGTTGGTTGCTCTACTCATTTTTCGATTTAATCACTTTTTTGTTGTAAAATGCTACCCCCCAGTATAATTCGCAAATTTGGGGCATTTTTCGAGTTTTTTGGAAAAAAATACATAAAAAAAAGCGGAAAGACCATATTTTATAGTCTTTCCGCTTTTTTTTTATGTTGCTCAACGATTTAGTTTTTCGTAAATCGAATTGCGTTTTTACCGATTTTCAAGACATAAATGCCTGTTGTCAAATCCATAATATCTAATGTTTTACGATTTGTAAACGCACCTGCCATTACTTTTTGACCTTGCAAATTGAAAATCTCAAAAACTTGTTCAGCTTCGCTTGCCGATTCGAGGTTCAAAGATTGCGTTGCGACGGTTGGATAGATGCGCACGTCATTTTTGCCAACGACGGTCGAACGGACGGGACTTGGGGTTGTTTTTCCGTTCATATCAACCTGTTGGAGGCGATAATAATTTACGCCTTCTGTCGCCGTTGCATGCGTGAAGTTGTAATTTGAAACGCTTGAAGTATTGCCATTTCCTTTTACTTGTGCGAGGTCAGCGAAATCGCGCCCGTTGGTTGAATGTTGTACCACAAAGTGGCTATTGTCACGCTCCGAAGCAGTTGACCACGTCAACGAAACATTATTTTGTTCTGCTTTGGCGTTAAATTTAGTGAGTTCGACAGGCATTGTTATTGACGAAACAGAAAAATCGTCAACAGATAGTGCATCATCGGATCCTGAAACATTCACATCTACCCAACGAAATGTAATAGATTGTCCAACGGGAACTACGATAGTCGCTATACTAAAAGATAAAGTAGTACGATTAGCCGTCAAATTTCCATCTATTGCTCCTGTCGTTCCACTAGTTACTGGCGACGAAAAATCCAAATTGTCAACGTCTGTCCAGCCCGCAGCGTCAACAAGATTCGTTGCATTTATTTTGTATTGGAAATCTAATCTATCGGCTCGTCCAGTTGCGCCTAAACGCCACATTTCACCTGTGTATGTAACGTTCATTGCTGTGATATCACCTGTCCCATCATTTGTAAATGTCACACCAATTTTAGGAGCACTTGAACCTGATGCTATAGACCCCAATGCTCTGTCGCTATTGGAAGTAGCACCAAAACTGTAAAGCGCACCCGTAGCCACACTTCCTGTTCCAACAGTGTAAGCAGTAGCTACTGAAGTGCCAGCCGCATTAGAAATGGTCCAGCCACTTGGCATCGGCGTGGTTGAGCCAGTACTTGCCAATGTGTTGAAATCTTGCGTGTACACAAAGGAACCATTAGCAATGTTGATTTGCGCATTCGTTTGTTGAAATGCCGCAAAGAAAAAAGCGGATAATAAGATTTTTTTCATACGAAAAATCAAATTTAGAATTAGAAAAAAGGGTTTGATAAAATTGTACGTGATTTTTAATAAGTATTTTGTTCAATGCATCAAAAAATTAGCATCGCATTTAAGAATACAAAATTAAACAATAAATAAATATAAAGTATTTTTTAATTGTCATATTTTTATATTTGGCGGAAAAATATGTACCCCCCAGTATAATCTCCCATTTTGACTATTTGAAAGGAAAAGGAAATTGAAATATTTTTTTAATAACTAATGGTTTGATGAAATTTTATAATTTCTTTTCAAAAAAAATATAATTTCGCCACAAAGATACGACTTGTTTTTGATTTGTAATTTAAACCAATGTTAAATTTTACAATTTTTAAAAAGCAGTTCGCACATACGCGAACCACTTTTTGACCATCGGATATATTTTTTCAATAAATTAAAGATTTAAAAATGAAGAATATACTGGGGGGTAACATTTTCAACCCAATTTTATTAATAAAATAAATTTTAAACTAAAAGGAAAATTATGAATGAGTAATTTTTCAAGCAATTTTTTGTCAAAAATGCGGCGAAAAAAGTGTGACGATTCAAAAAAAAATGCGTCTATTGATAGCATCTGAAAAAAAAAGTGATTTTTATTCCATTTTTTTTGGAATTTATTAAAAAACAACTACTTTTGCAGTCTATTTTTTTTGATAAAAATCTTATTTCGACAATTCGTTTATTTAAGAATTTTATTTCAAAAATATAGCTTTTTCAGATTTTTATTTCAATTTGACTGAAATTTTTTTTTCAATAACAAAAAATAATGTAGAATATGTACTGGACGCTTGAATTTGCTTCTTATCTCGAAGATGCGCCATGGCCCGCTACCCGCGACGAATTGATTGATTACGCCATTCGCTCAGGTTCGCCGCACGAGGTAATCGAAAACCTCCAAGAACTCGATGACGAAAACGAAATGTACGAAGGAATCGAAGACATTTGGCTCGATTATCCACGTAGAGACGATTTCCTTTTCAATGATGATGAATATTAATTGGTGAAGTTGCATTCATTTTCCAAAAAAAACGCATCAAAAAAGCCTTGCACCCGTGCGAGGCTTTTTTGATGCCCCCCCCCAGTATATTCCCCCCTCAGTCCCCCCGAAGGGAGGAGAAAAACACTTTTTTTGAAGCAAAAACCAAATCATTTCTTATTTTTGCGACGAAATTAAGTTTTTTATTATTCGTAAAAAAATTTTATAAAAAAAATATGTCAAAGCTAAATATTAACCACACCGTAGAAGCTCGTTTTTTGCGTTACGTACAAGTAGATACCACCGCCGACCCCAATTCTACGACCTCGCCGAGTAGCGAAAAACAAAAGAATCTGTCTCGCATTTTGGTCGAAGAACTCCTTGAAATGGGCGTTGCAGATGCTCATACCGACCAATTTGGCTACGTTTACGCCACCATCGAAGCCACCACCACCAAACCAAACGTACCCACGATTTGCTTTTGCGCGCACGTGGACACCGCCCCCGATTGTAGCGGAACGGACGTAAAACCCATCGTACATCGCAACTATGGCGGACAAAATATTGTATTGCCAGACGACAAAACACAAATTATTCGTCCGTCTGACTATCCAGAATTGGCAAAAAAATTGGGTCACGACATCGTCACGGCAAGCGGTCTCACGTTGTTGGGCAGCGACGACAAATCTGGCGTAGCCGAAATCATGGACGCAGCGCATTTTTTTATCAACAATCCACAAATTCCGCACGGTAAAATTCGGATTTTATTTACCACCGACGAAGAAATCGGACACGGCGTTGACCATGTGGACATGCAAAAATTAGGTGCCGATTTTGGCTACACCCTCGACGGCGGCAACATCGGCGACCTCGAAAACGAAACCTTTTCTGCCGACGGCGCAACCATCAAAATTCATGGCGTTGCCGCGCATCCAGGCTACGCGAAGGGAAAAATGGAAAATGCCGTCAAAATTGCCGCAGACATCGTCGCCGCATTGCCCAAACACCGACTTACGCCCGAAACAACGGACAAAAAACGCGGTTTCATTCACCCCGTCAAGATAGAAGGCGGACTCGAAGCGGCAAGCATTTTGTTCATTCTACGCGATTTTGACGACGATTTACTCGCAGAAAAAGCAACTTTTTTGCGCAGCATCATGGAAAAAGTAATGACCAGTTACCCCCACTCCACCGCCGAAATGACCGTTTTTGAGCAATATCGAAATATGAAAAAAGTATTAGATGAAAAGCCAAACATCATCAATTTTGCGATGGAAGCCATTCGTAGAACTGGTTTGAAGCCCAATTTAGGCAGCATTCGCGGCGGAACCGACGGTTCAAGATTGTCGTTTATGGGTTTGCCTAGCCCCAATTTATTTGCAGGCGAACAAGCCATTCACTCGCGACACGAATGGGTTTCGGTGCAAGACATGCAAAAAGCAGTGGAAACCATCATCGAAATTTGTCGCGTTTGGGAAGAAAAATCTTAAAAAATATTCCAAAAGCATACCCCCCAGTATAAACGCTTAAAACAGGCAATATTTGTTTGTTTCGAGCGTTTGATAACGGATTTATCTAGGGGCAATGCGATTGGGCATCGTAAAATTTGAAATTTTTTTTTGAAAGAATGGATAAAAAATTGAATCTTTTTTATCATCTTTGCCTCGATAAAATTTAACTGACCACTATCTTGTGTAAAAAAAATTTAAAAACGTATATTTATTCTAATGCAAGTACCTCGTTTTGTCAATGCAAATAGCGACACTTCTTTTAGTACAGAACTCAAACGTCGCATCAATACTTATTTTGAAGCCACCAATCAAACCTCAAAAGGAAACTGGCGTTTACATAGCAAAGCCGTTTTTTTGGTCGCTTTGATGGTTGTGAACTACGTTTGGCTCGTTTTTTATACGCCCGAACATTGGGCGGCTGGCTTGGGTTTGTGTGTGTCGTTGGCGTTTGTAGCAACGGCAATTGGCTTTAATGTCATGCACGATGGGTCGCATGGCTCTTTTTCACATAGCAAATCGGTCAACAGCCTCGCTGCGTGGTCGCTCGACGTGTTGGGCGGCAGTTCGTATATGTGGTATTATAAACATGTGGTTTCTCACCATACGTTTACCAATATTGACGGCGCGGACGATGATATTGACGTATATCCATTTTTTAGATTTAGTCCAGAACAAAAACCTTTGCCTGCGCATCGGTTCCAGCATATTTATTGGGTAATTCTCTATGGATTGCTTTATATTATTTGGATTTTTTGGACAGACTACGAAAAATATTTTCGCGGAACGATTGGCGTTATCAAATTGCCGAAAATGTCAATGCGCGATGAAGTCGTGTTTTGGGGCAGTAAAGTCTTGAATGCTGCTTTGTTTTTTGTAATTCCGATGTATTTTGTAGGCATTTTGCCCGCTTTAATTGGCTTTACGCTCTACGCTTTTGCAACAGGTTTGTTGATTTCGATTGTCTTTCAGTTGGCGCATATCGTTGAACATACGGCATTTCCAACGCCCACGATGGGCAATATGGAAGACGAATGGACGGTTCACCAAATCCGTACAACAGCGAATTTTGCTACGGGCAATCGCCTTGTTACGTGGTTTATGGGTGGTTTGAACTATCAAGTGGAGCATCATTTGTTCCCAAAAATTAGTCATATTCACTATCCAAAAATCAACAAAATCATTGTTGAAACCTGCAAAGATTATGACGTTGCGTATCACGAATATCCTTACATGATGACTGCGATTCGCTCACACGTTCGCACATTGCGTTCGATGGGTCGTGCAGAAACGTTGGTGGCTTAAAAAACACCCCCCCCCAGTATAAATGATCAAAAAAGCCTTGCGTGTGTGTCATGCAAGGCTTTTTTGAATATTTTTTATTTTTATATTTTCAAATTAAATAAAAATAAAATTATATTTTAAAAATAAAAAGTTGAAAAAAAAATAAAAAAGTAAAAGCAATTATAAAAAAATAAGTAATTTTGTATGAAAAATACGACATGCCCAAAACTGTTCTTTGGGAGCAAATCACTATTTGAATAATATATTGATGAAAAAATTACGCTTTATGGCTGTCCTTTCGACGGCTGCTTTCATGTCTTTTTGGACGGTTTATTGCACCACGAGTAATCAAATGTCGCCACCCGTAGGCAGAACGCAAAACTTGTTTGAAGACAAAACCTGCATCAAACGCACGACGCTAAATGCTTTCGACCGCTTGAATAAGTTTCCATTTTCGCGTGCGGCGAAGGTTCGATTGGTGTCTTTTGAGTACGACGCGAGTGCGATTGCCGAAGATGGCTATTTGTTTTCGAGTTCGCTCAACCGTTTTCATCGGGTCAATTATCGAGAAATCAAGGAGTTAGATGCGGGTCAGATAGATACGTTGACGGATTTGTTGTTCAATTATGACTACAAAACGCCGCCATCGGGTCGTCCTGCGCCAAAATGTTATCGCCCCCGCAACGGTATTATGTTTTATGATTTGGACAGCACGGCATTTGCGGCTATCGAAATTTGTTTTGAATGTCAACGTTTTATGACGTATCCAGAACAGCCCATTTTGCCCGAACAAGTGTCTAAAAACCTAGATTTTTGTAACCAAAAATCGGATATGTTGCGCCAATTTTTCAAAGAACACGGCGTTCTATATGGCTCAAAACTTCATTAAATGTTTTCAATAAAAAAAATCCAAGTTTTTACGCATTGTAAAAACTTGGATTTTTTTTATTCCAATTTGTATCTTTCAAAAATTAATGTGCCGCATGATTTTCACCGTGCGTTTTTTCAATTTCTGACGTTGTTTCTGCCGTAATTCCTTCCGCTTCGGCTGCTTTCCGCATGGCTACTTCGGTCGGATTGTAAGGCATTCCGCGCAAATCGCCCAACCAAATTTTGAGACTTTCGGACATCAACAACATGGCTGGCACCAAAACCAACGTCAAAAACGTAGCAAACACCAACCCGAAAATCATTGTCCAAGCCAACGGTCCCCAAAATGCCACCGAATCACCGCCAAAAAACAAGTGCGGATTTCCAGTTTCCAACAATTTAGCAAAGTCCATATTCAAGCCAACTGCCAACGGAATCAAGCCGAGCGTCGTTGCCGCTGCCGTCAACAAAACGGGAGTCATGCGCGTGCGTCCAGCTTCGATAATCGCTTTTCTGAGTTCGTAGCCTTGCGATAGCAAAGTGTCCGTAAATTCTACCAACAAGATACCGTTTCGCACCACAATCCCCATCAAAGCCACCAAACCAATGCCCGTCATGATGATAGAAATGTCCATTTTGAAAATCGAAAAGCCCAACAAAACACCCGTCACCGAGAAAAGAATTTCGGACATAATGATAAGCGGTTTCGACAAAGAGTTGAATTGCAACACCAAAATGAAGAAAATTAAACCAATCGAAGCCAAACCTGCGCCGCCCAAAAAGCCCATACTTTCTTTCTGTTCTTCTTGTTCGCCGCCAAATTTTACAGTAATGCTTTCAGGTGCTTTGAAGCCCGTCAATGCCGATTGCACTTGCGCCACCACATTGTTGGGGTTGAAACCCGTCAACACATTCGATTCCATTTTGACAATCCGCTTCTGATTTTTGTGACGAATGCCGCCATACGTATTTTCATATTTGATGCTCGCAATCGTAGAAAGTGGAATCGAACGCAAAATGCCGCCCATGTTCATATCACGGAAAATTACTTTCTGATTCATCAAATCTTCTAAATTATTGCGTTGTTCGCCTGCCAATCGAAGTTGAATCGGGCGGTCTGCATCAATGTCTTTGTACTTAGAAACCTCTTTTCCAAACAACGAAGTCCGCAACGCCATACCGATTTGCGCCGTCGAAATGCCCTCACGCGAGGCGCGTTCGCGGTCAACTTGCACCGTAATTTCAGGTTTGTTGGAAATCAAATCAGATTTTAATTCCTCCACACCTGCAATTTGTTTGGCATCTAAAAACTTTTTCAATTCACTCGAAGTTTTCGACAATTCGGTAAAATCATCGCCTGTAATTTCAATCGAAATCGGTTTGCCTGTTGGCGGTCCGCCTTTCTCTTGTTCCACCACAATTTGCGCACCCGGAATGCCTTTCAAGGCTTCGCGAATTTTTGTCAAATAAGGCAACGTAGATTGTCCGTTGCGTTCTGAAAATTTGACGAACGCCACCGTCACTTTTGCTGCATTCGGACTTACCGAAAAGTCAAAAGATTGCGGGTCATTTGCGCCCACTGCCACGTTGGAAATGATGGAAGAAACCAACGGATTGTTAGCTCCAACAACTTCCATGATGCGTTTTTCAACTTCTTTTGTTACGTCATTCGTATAATTTACGTCCGTTCCAACAGGCATTTTGATGTACGTAAACGCAAAATTCGGGTCTGCCATCGGAAAGAAAACCACATTTGGCTGACGAATGCCCACCAAAATAAAACTAAACACAAACAAAACCAAAGTCGCCAACAACACCAAAATAGGACGTTTGCCTTTCAACAAAGACTTCATGATGCCTGCGTAGGCGTTTTGCACGCGGGGCCAAACCTTGTTTTGGAAAGACTCGAAAACACTTTGTAAGAAAAATTTATCCAATAAAAACCAAAACAAAATGAAGGTCGTCAAATTGCCCATCAAAAAGTTTTTCTTTGCATAGAAAAACACCATCAATACAGCAAAAATAATCACCGTTCTCAGTAAACCTTTGGTCATTTTGCTTCTCCAAGTCTGGTTATACTGGGGGGTATGCGGTTTCATGAAATCTGCCGCAAAAACAGGGTTGATAATATACGCCACCACCAAAGAAGCAAAAAGTGTGATAATCATCGTAATCGGTAAGAAAAACATGAATTTACCAATGATGCCCTGCCAAAATGCCAACGGGAAAAACGGAGCCAACGTCGTCAAAGTACCACTCAAAACGGGGATAAATACTTCGCCCGCCGCCAATTTTGCTGCCTTGATAATCGGAACTTTTCCGTTGTCAAAAATACGGTGCGTGTTTTCGATAACCACAATCGCATCGTCCACCACAATGCCCAAAGCGAGCAAAAACGAGAACAAAACAATCATGTTAAGCGAAAAATTTTGACCCAAAAACGCTGTAAAAAACGCTGGTTCTACCAAAAACGCTACGCACATCGAAAGCGGAACCGACATCGCCACAAAAATGGCGTTCGTAGTTCCCATAAAAAACATCAAAATCAAAGTCACCAATAAAAAACCGATGATAATCGTGTTGATAAGGTCGTGCAACGTTACGCGAGTCGTGTCAGATTGGTCGCCCGTGATGGTCACTTTCATGCTTTTCGGAAACTCCGTTGCTTGCAAATCTTTCATCAACGCACGGATTTTGTCCGACGATTCAATCAAATTTTGACCACCTTTTTTGATAACGTTCAACGAAATTACGTTTTTGCCTTCCAAACGCGCATAACTCGCTTTTTCTGCATACGTGTCGCGCACGTCGGCGATGTCGCTCAAACGCGCTTGCGCACCCGTCGCACCTCGAATAATCAAATTTTTGATGATGTTCGGGTCTTTAAACTGACCTGCCACGTTGATGGCACGGCGCAAATTGCCCATATCCACTTCACCGCCCGAAATCGTCATATTTTCAAACTGAATGCCGCGCTCGATGTCGCCCAAAGTAATGTTGTTCGACTCCATTTTATAAAGGTCAACATTCACTTGGATTTCTTTGTCGAGTGCGCCCACAATGTCCACACGGCGAATTTCTTTCATACCTTCGATTTTGGTTTTCACATCGTCGGCATATTTTTTCAGTTTTTCGAGGTCAATATCGCCCGAAAGGTGGACATTCATAATCGGCGTTTGCGAAATATCAATGTCAATCACCGTCGGTTGCCCTTGTTGCAAATCGCTTGGCAATTTGGCGCGGTCAACGGCATCTTTCACCCGTTGTTTGGCTTTTTCAACGTCTTGGTCGGTTCCAAATTCAACCATGACGGACGAAAAGTTTTGTACCGAATTGGACGTAACTTTCTTCACGCCCACGATACTTTTCACCTCTTTTTCGATTTCCTTTGCCACCAAACTTTCCATGTTGGTTGGCGAAGTGCCAGGATAAATCGTGTTGACCATGATTTGAGGAAAGATAATTTCGGGAAATTGCTCTTTCGGCAAATTGTTATATTTCCAATAACCCGCCAACAATAAAATCAACGTCAACGCATAAATCGTTGTCCGATTGTCTATGGACCAACTCGCTGGGCGAAATTCTTTTATTTTATCTAAATTCATATTGATAAAAATATTTTTTATAACTAAAAACCGAACGTGATAACAAAAATAAAAAAAACACCTTTTTCTAAATTTTTGATTAAAAAATAGCCCCCCCCCAGTATATTTGGGGTTTTTAGCCTATTTTTAAAGAAAAATTCTTGAAAAAATGGATAATTTATTTTTCACCATTCATTTCTAGTTTTTCGTTAAATTAACGTACTTCGATTGCGTCGCCATCGTTTACATTCTGAAAACCGACGTTGATAAGTTGGTCACCGCTTTTCAATCCACTCAAAATTTCGGCAACATCATTGTACAATTGACCTACTTTTACGGTGCGTTTCGTGGCGCGTCCGTTGGTGCTGACCAATACAAAATCGCTTCCGTCAAGGTCTTTTTGAACCAAATTTACGGGAATACTCGCCGCATTTTTGTTAGAATAATCCACCACTTTCACCAATGCCAACATGTTTGGCAACACGCCTGCTTCGTTCGATTTCAAGGCAATTTCCACCTTAAAAGTACGATTCATCGGGTTCACCGAATTGCCGACATACGTAATTTTGGCAGGCACTTCTTTTTTCAAATCCGCAAAAACGATTTTCACCGCATTGCCTGCACGCACGCGACCCGCGTAAGTTTCCGCAACATCAGCGCGTACTTTGAGTTTTGAAAAATTGACCACTTTTGCCAACGGAACGCCCGGTGCCGCCGCTTGTCCGGGTTTCAACAACGCATCGTCCACTACGCCTGAAATGGGCGATTTCACCAAATACAATGCCTTTGTTTCGCGCATGGTATTCATGGTTTTTTCGAGGGCATCGCGGTTGTTTTTCGCCATTAAATATTGAACTTCCGAGCCAATTTTTTGTTCCCAAAGACTTTTTTGTTTCATGTAAAGGTCGTTGGCGAGTTCAAAACGGTTTTGCAATTCAGCCATTCCTTGGTCCACCATGTTGTCATCGAGTTCCGCAACGACTTGACCCGTTTGCACTTTGTCGCCCGTTTTGATGAAAATATTTTTGATGGTTCCAGGTACTTTCGACGTGATATAAACCTCGTCATCAGCGACTGCCGAGCCTTGCAAATCAATAGAATGCTCAAAATTTCCGACGACAACTGGCATCACGCTAACGATATTTGACTTTTCTTTTTTCGTCGAATCGCCTGAGTTTTTTTCCATTTCGGCAATTTTTGCGTCCAACGTGGCGCGGTCAGATTTCAATTGCGTCAAATCTGCTTCCCCTTTTTTGCCGCCGCAACTCGCCAACGCGAATGCAGACACAGCCAACAAGAATCCTATTTTTTTCATTTTTTTCAAAATATTATTTTTTAAAAGACTATTTTTTAATTCAAAAAGACTATTT
>JBJOPA010000023.1:0-13994 GCA_046051005.1 Bacteroidota bacterium | reverse complement strand
TAGGTTGTTTCATATTTTTTATAAAGTTAAAACATGGATAGAAAAAAACAATGATAGATTTTAATAAAGTATAAATAAAAATGTCGTTTCAGAGAAAAAAAATAGAATTGAAGTGGAGTAGATTGGCGATACAAAATTAGGACTTTCTGATTTGTCTGTAAAATTTTTTCTACAAAAGACGTTTTTCAAACGACGACCAAATTAGTCAAAAGTTGCGCAAGTGGCGAAAATTTAACGTTTAAAGCAAATTTATTTTCGACTAATGTTTGAAAATATCCGATGAAAAATACTTTTTGATGAAAATTTTCCTCAAAAATGGTTTGAATACTGGGGGGTATCATTTTTTTGATTTTGTTTTAGATTTTTTGCCATTCGTTTTATCTCAATTGCTTCCAAAATTAAGAAAAAAGCCTCGTGTAGTACGTACACGAGGCTTTGATGTGGGTATCATTTTTCAAAAAATTAAATCTCATCTATTGGAGTTTCATCTATCGGAATTTGATGTTGGCGGCAATATTTTACTATTTCAAAATCTTCTGATTCGGAAAAATAGTCATCGCACATAACTTCAAATTCTTTTTCGACGGCATTGAAATATTGTTCTTGAACCTTAATCATTTTTTCAATATGTCCGATAAAACCTCTAAATTTTTCATTGACTTTACAAAGTTTATCAATCGTTTTAAAATCAAGTGGACGCGATTGGGCAGGAAATAAAATTTTAGTTTGAAAAGGATTGGCGTTCAACTGAATGATGCCAATGCCAAACGATTGATTGAGCCGTTCCATTTCGTCCAACAATTGCGGATTGATTTCCAAAGCTATCAAATAGCCAAAATTTGCCCAACTCGAATTGGAAACTGCTTGAAAAAAGTAGTTTTTCAACTCCGCGTCGCTGTTAATTTCACGCTTGAGTTCGTAGGAACTGACCTTAAAAGTATCCGTCAAATTGACCGTTTTCAACAAATTTTGGCTTTCTTTTTCTTTTAAATTCAAAAACTCAACGCCCACCATGTCGGGATGAATCCAAGTCTGATTTTTGTCTCTACTATTCGACGATTCTTCGTGAAAAATGGTTTTGGCATACACATTTTTGCTTTTCAAAAACGTACTTAACAACTTGTGCAAATCGCGTTCTTGATAGCTTTTTTTTGGTTCTTTTTTAACATTTTTTTCTTCTTTTACCTCACTCAACGGATTCTCAATTTTATCTTCATTTTTTGACAAATAATATGAAAACATCGTACCTTTTTTAATGCGTTTGACCCGCGAATCGTTGTTACGGATAAAATCGCCAATCTGAGCAGATACCGTTGCTTCTGGTGTGCGCCCTGTAAATTCATAAAATTTATTTCCAATAATGTAGTCAGTAACTTCTCTGGAATTGGTCAGCCGACCAATTTCGTGCATACTTTTCAAGATAGCTTCCTTGATGGTCATATTTTTTGAAAAACTTTGGTTGATGAAAATGTTGAGTTTGTAAAATTATATTGCAAAATTATAAAATTTATTGAAATGGGGTCGAATTTTTCATAAAAAGGCGAGATATACTGGGGGGTATCATTTTTTTGATTTTGTTTTAGATTTTTTGCCTAATTTTGCGCTTCAAAATTTAGAAAATAAAAATTTTAATTATCAAAATATATGACTTCTCACGAAATTCGCAAAGCGTTTTTAGATTTTTTCGCATCGAAACAACATAAAATTGTTCCGTCTGCGCCTTTGGTTTTGAAAAATGACCCGACTTTGATGTTCACCAATTCGGGCATGGTGCAGTTTAAAGACTACTTTTTGGGCAACGCAACGCCGCCCGCACCGCGCATTGCTGATACGCAAAAATGCCTTCGCGTGAGCGGAAAACACAACGACCTCGAAGACGTGGGCTTTGACGGAACCCATCATACGCTTTTTGAAATGCTTGGGAACTGGTCATTTGGTGATTATTTCAAGAAAGATGCCATCAATTGGAGTTGGGAATTTTTGACAGGAACAGGACAAAATCAACTCGGATTGCCCAAAGACCGCCTCTACGCTACCGTTTTTGGCGGCGACGAAAAAGAAGGTTTGGCGAGTGACGAAGAAGCGCGAAATTATTGGCGGCAATATCTGCCAGACAACCAAATTCTTGACGGCTCTAAAAAAGATAATTTTTGGGAAATGGGTGCGCAAGGTCCATGCGGTCCGTGTTCTGAAATTCATTTCGATTTCCGAACCGATGCCGAACGCGCCAAAGTAGCAGGCGAAACATTGGTGAACCAAGACGACCCGTCGGTGGTCGAAATTTGGAACAACGTATTCATGCAATTTGAGCGAAAAGCCGACGGTTCGTTGGTCGTTTTGCCCGCCCAACACGTGGATACGGGCATGGGTTTCGAGCGGTTGTGCATGGTGATGCAAAATAAAAAATTCACATACGATACAGATGTTTTCACGCCGTTTCTGGACTTGATTGAAGCCGAATCGGGCAAAAAATATGGCGGAAGTTACGACCGAAATGCCAAAATTGACGTTGCCATGCGCGTCGTTGCCGACCACGTTCGCGCCGTTGCGTTTACGATTGCCGACGGTCAATTGCCTTCGTCGAATGGCGCGGGCTACGTGATTCGTCGCATTTTGCGCCGTGCGGTGCGTTATTATTATTCGTTTTTGGACATTCGAGAACCGTTTTTGCAGAAGTTGATTCCGTTGTTGGCTTCGGAATTTCAACACGTTTTTCCAGAACTCAAAGCCCAACAAGATTTTGTTCAGAAAGTAATTTTAGAAGAAGAACGCACTTTTTTGCGGACGTTGGAAACGGGTTTGAAGCGTTTGGACAACTTGTCCCCCCTCAGTCCCCCCGAAGGAGGGAAGACGGTGGGCATTTCGGGTCAAGAAGCCTTTGAGTTGTTCGATACCTTCGGTTTTCCGATTGATTTGACGGAGTTGATTGCCAAAGAAAAAGGCTGGACGGTGGACATCGAGGGCTTTGAAACCGCGCTCGACGAACAGAAAAAACGCTCGAAAAAAGATGCCGAAAAACAAGTCGGCGACTGGGTAATTGTCCCCTCCCCAGCCCTCCCCGAAAGGGAGGGAGCAACCAATCGCTCGGGAGACAATGTTGAGTTTGTCGGCTACGACCAATTGAAGGTTGAAAATGCGTATGTAACAAAATATCGCGCTGTACAAGATAAAAAAGGATTGCAATATCAAATCGTGTTGAATCGAACGCCGTTTTATGCCGAAAGCGGCGGACAAGTGGGCGACACAGGCGCGATGTATTTCGACGGCGAAAAAATTATGGTGTTGGATACCAAAAAAGAGAATGATTTGGTGATTCATATTGTCAATAATTTGCCTGTAAATATCAACGACCCTCGCGTACGGGCGCAAGTGGACGCGCCGAAACGTCATTCCATTTCGCGCAACCACTCGGCGGTGCATCTAATGCACGCGGCGTTGCACGAGATTTTGGGGAAACATGCGGTTCAAAAAGGTCAAAATGTAGATGAAAATCGGTTGCGATTTGACTTTTCGCATTTTCAAGCGGTCAGCAAAGCGGAATTGAAAATGATTGAACAATTGGTCAATCAAAAAATTAGAGAAAATATTGCCCTCGACGAAGTCCGCAACATGCCCATCGAAGACGCTCGAAAACTGGGCGCAATGATGCTATTCGGCGAAAAATATGGCGAAACGGTGCGCGTCGTGACGTTCGACAAGGCGTTTAGTCAAGAGCTTTGTGGCGGTACGCATGTGGGCGCGACGGGCGAAATTGGTTTGTTCAAAATTGTTTCGGAAGGAACTGTGGCGGCGGGCGTTCGCCGCATCGAGGCATTGACGGGCGATGCTGCCGAAGCGTATATCAATACGGAGTTAGAAGAATTAGAAAAAGTTAGAGATATTTTCAAAAATCCGAAAGAAACATCTAAACGGGTTGAGAATTTGTTAGACGAAAATAAGCGTTTACAAAAGGAAATTGAAGGTTTTATGCTTCAACAAGTGGCTGGATTGCAGCAAAATTTGCGAAAAAACTTCGTCCATACTGGGGGGGTCAATATTTTGGTTGCCGAGTTGCCGATTGGCGACCCAACGGCGGTGAAAACGTTGGCGTATAATTTAGAAAAAGAATTGGGCAGCGCGTTTATCGTTTTTGGCGGCGTGTCGAATGGCAAACCGCAATTGACAGTCGTAGTCTCTGAAAGCGTGGTGAAAAGTCACGGACTTCATGCAGGCAACCTCGTGCGCGACCTCGCTAAAAATATCAAGGGCGGCGGCGGCGGACAACCGTTTTTTGCTACGGCAGGCGGTTCCGATGTCAGTGGCTTGGGCGCAGCATTGGCGCAAGCGCGGCTGGTGATTGTGTAAAAAATAAAAATTTTATTGGTTTTGGAAACCGTCTCGGGAGAGGCGGTTTTCTTTCGTTTCGTTATATTTGTTCAGATTGTAAAAATACTAAAAAAAAAATTACGTGGATTTTAACAAAGAGCAGGTAATTGACAATATAAGTACGCATTATTCCATCTTAACAGAGGATTGTAAAAAGGATTTTAAAGATTTGTCTAAAATACGGACTTTTGATAAATCCACGATGCTTGTGCGGGAGGGGCAATATGCGGATAAAACTTATTTTATTGTACAAGGCTGTGCAAGGGCGTTTTACTTGAAAGATGGGAAAGACATAACTGATTGGTTTGCTTTTGAAAACGATTTTATGAGTTCTATCAACAGTGTTTTTCTATTCATTCCAAGCCCACACTACATTGAGGTTTTGGAACAAACTACCCTATTGGAGATTACAAGAGATCACATGATGAAATTATGTGACAAATACCACGATTTTGATAGATTGGGAAGAATTGTTACCACTAAAACGATGTTGCAATTACAGCAACGCATCGTGTCTGTTCAGTTTGAAACCGCGCTACAAAAATATGAAAACCTACTAAATATTCGACCTGATATTACTCAAAGAATCCCTTTAACCCATATTGCCTCTTATTTGGGCATTACGCTTGAAACTTTAAGCCGAATTCGCAATCCTAAAAACCGAATTTGATTTATGTCAAATGTAATTCGTTTTCTTTCATTGACCTTTGCATAAAATTCGGTAATTAAAATTTGAGAGAAATGAATAGTGTTTTGATCATCGCTAATGTTTTAGTGTTTTTGACCTTTATCGCGCATACTTTTGGAGGCGATAGAGAGTATAAAATTATTGAGCCAATGGAAGAAAATCGAGAATATCAAGAATATTGGACTATGGGGCGTGGCGCATTTCACATAGTTTCAGCCGATTTCTTATTAGCAACCGTTGGCTTAACGCTAATAAATTTTACCGATTACTTTAAAGACAAAAAAACGCTTTTATACATACTCCTTTTCTATTTCATCGCTTATGGGTTTGCATTTTTAATTACCTTACTCATATCTCGAAAATTTCCAAATAGCTTCATTAAATTGTGGCAATGGTTGCTTATGTTTATCATAGCTGGGCTTATTTATTTTGGTATAAATTGAATCTAAAATGAAAAAAATTCACTACCTATCCGGTATCGTTATCACCATTTTTATTGGGCTACATTTATTCAATCATGTTTGTAGTGTTTTTGGAGCCGATAAACACATAGAAATGATGCATACATTGCGCCTTTTCTATCGAAATATCTTTATAGAGGCGATTCTATTAAGTGCCGTTTTTGTTCAGATTATTTCGGGGTTTAAACTTTTTAAAATATATCGGAGAATTGCCGTATCAAATTTTGAAAAATTGCACGTTTGGACAGGGCTTTATTTAGCCTTTTTTTTTGTCATACACTTAATTGCGGTTTTAGGAGGGCGGCTTTTATTGAATCTGGACACTAATTTTTATTTTGGCGTTGCAGGGCTTAATACATTTCCTTTTAATTTGTTTTTTATACCTTATTATGGGCTTGCAATGATGTCGTTTTGGGGACATATTGCTTCAGTACATCATAAAAAAATGCAGCAAACGGTTTTAGGATTGACACCCGATAGCCAATCAAAAGCAATATTGGTTTTCGGTTTTTGTTCAACAATTATCATATTTTATGGATTGACAAACCATTTCAAAGGTGTAACAATTCCGACAACATATCATATTTTAATAGGCAAATAGAAGACGTTGTTTAGGCTTTTACAACATCGAATCATTACCCCCCCAGTACAAACCGCCTCGCGCACACGCATGAGGCGGTTTTTTTTTGTAAAAAGGCGTTCATTTCCACAAAACGTTTTATTTTTGCAGAAAAAAAATAGTAACAAATGGAAAAAATAAATTTTTCAGAACGATATCCGCACATTGCTTGGTGGATTGATAATCACGGCTGGATAGAAATCGGTACTGATGAGTACAGCGATAGTCTCATCAGGCTTTTAGACGAGGGCGGAACTTGGTGGGAAGATGAAAAAGCCGAAACCATCGATGACGCATTACAAAATGCAGAAAAATTTCTCATTAAAGATTTACCCGATAGATTTGGGAAACAATTTAAATTAGAATAGCCCCCCCCCAGTACAAACCGCCTCGCGCACGCGCACGAGGCGGATTTTTTTTGAAAAACGGATAGGAAATCAATCGGAAATGGTGTGATTCTAAAAAGTTGTTCTATTTTTGCATCGTGGTTATAACATTCAGTTTAACCTTAACATCACAGGCAATGGCGTTCAGAAAAATAACGATTGTAGATAATTGCGGATTGACAAGCCCCGAAATTGAAAAAATTGCAGCACTTTCAAAAGAAAAAATTTCAATCTATGATGATTTTCCCACAACGGAAAAAGAAATTATTCAACGAATTGGAGACGCAGATTGTCTGTTGGTAAGCTGGCAAACCATCATCAGCAACAACGTATTAAAAGCAGCAACATCTCTGAAATTTATAGCCATGTGTTGTAGTCTTTATGACGAAAATTCTGCAAATGTGGACATCGCTGCCGCCAGAAAATTAGGAATCGAAGTCAAAGGTGTAAAAGATTATGGCGATGAAGGAACGGTGGAGTTCATTTTTGCTCAACTCATTTTTCTGCTAAAAGGGCTTGGCGCGCACAAATGGAACGCCCAAACTCGAGAATTAACAAATAAAAATATTGGCATCATTGGACTCGGCACGTTGGGGAAAATGGTGGCGAAAACCGCCAGCCACTTCGGAATGAATGTGTTTTACTACAATCGCAGCAGAAAATATGAACTCGAAAAAGATGGAATCACTTATTTGTCGCTAAACGAGTTGATGCAACATTGCGATATTGTCACAACGCACCTTCCGAGAAATACAATTTTGTTGACCGCAAATGAATTTGGAATAAAAAAACACAACTCGATATTGATTAATACGTCATTGGGTTTGACATTTGAAAAAGATGCTTTTTTAAACTGGATTGGCAACGACAAAACTTCGTTTGCCATTCTCGATGCAGACGGCGTTGGAAACTTTACAAGCGAATTTTCAAAATATGATAACATTATCTTATCAGAACAATTTGCAGGATTTACCGTAGAAGCAAAAAAACGACTTTCTGAAAAAGTGCTTGAAAATTTGACCAATTTTTTGGAAAGTAAAACCTAAATTGTAGATAAATTGAAATAATTTCAATAGAATTTTGAAATTAACATATCAAAAAATGATAGAACTCAACTATAAAGCGATGGGCGCGGGCGAACCCGTTGTGGTGTTGCACGGGCTTTTCGGAACCCTCGACAATTGGCAAACCATTGGACGACAATTGAGCGAAACATACAGCGTTTTTTTGCTCGACCAACGAAATCACGGGCGGTCGCCGCATTCGGAAGGCAATTTTGACTATCCAATGCTTGCCGACGACCTCCGAAATTTTATGGAAAGCCAATGGCTACACGGCGGCGCGATGGTCGTCGGGCATTCGATGGGCGGAAAAGTGGCGATGCAATTTGCCCTTTCTTATCCCGAATTGGTCAAAAAATTGGTCGTCATTGACATGGCTCCCAAAGCCTATCGAGGTGGACACGACGACATTTTTGATGCCCTGTTGTCACTCGATTTGTTTCAAGTCGAATCAAGGCAACAAGTGGAAGATTATTTGATGAAAAAATTGGAAAATGAAGTCGGAACTGTCCAATTTCTATTGAAAAATTTGTCGAGAAATAATTTTCCAAAAGTAGGCGAAGCACAATTTGAATGGAAAATGAATTTGAAAAATTTATATCAAAATTATCAAAACATTTTAAAGCCCCTTCAATTCGAGGCACCTTTCCTAGGCGAAACCTTGTTTTTACGCGGCGGAAAGTCAAATTATATCAAAGATTCGGACTTGGCAGACACGCGGAAAATTTTTCCGAACGCCCATTTTGTCACCATCGAAGGCGCAGGGCATTGGGTGCATGCCGACAAACCAAAAGAATTGATGATTGAATTGAAACACTTTTTGAGTCGTTAAAATTATCACATTTTTTTAAAAAATATTTTAAAAAATATCATAAAAAGGCTACCCCCCAGTATAAAACCGTCAAAAAGGCGAAATATACTGGGGGGTAGCCTTTTTATGCGTTTTTTATTTTAAATTTTTATTTTTTTAGAAAAAATGTAAAAAAACAACGGCATTCAAATGCTTTTTAACTGTACTTTTGCGTTGATAGTTTTCATCATTTTTTTATCAGAAAAGAAATATTAGACAACATGAAATTCACTAAATCATTGAAAAGTTTTTTGGTTTTGTCTGTTTTGAGTTTCGCCAGTTTCGCGCTCGCGCAAACGCCCGAACAAAAAAACAAAGCCGCAGGCTGGGTGTCTGGTCCGATGCTCGGTTATGTGGAGCATAAAGAAGTTTTGATTTGGTTGGAGGTGCGCCCGACGGTCAAAAAAGTGCAATTGCGTTATTTTCCAAAGGGGCAACTCGCCGCCGCGCAAATAGCAGAATTGACTCCCGCGCCTTATTTGGGCTATGCAACGCTCAAATTTAAGCTCGATAACTTGTTGATGAACACGCAATATGAATACGAATTGGCGTTGGACGGCAAGCGTTTGTCTTTTGCGTATCCGCTTGGTTTCAAGACCAAAGAAATTTGGGAATGGCGCAAAGATGCCCCCGATTTTTCGTTTCAATTTGGTTCGTGTGTTTACATCAACGACTCAATTTATGACCGTCCGGGTCGTCCGTATGGTCGTTCGCCCAAAATTTTGGAGACGATGGCGAATCAGCCAGCCGATTTTATGATTTGGGGCGGTGACAATTTGTATTTGCGCGAAGCCGATTATTCGTCGCCGTCAGGCATTGCATATCGGTATAGCTACAATTTTAAAATCCCCGAAATGCAAAAATTGCGAGCCACGCGAGCCAATTATGCCATTTGGGACGACCACGATTTTGGTCCAAATGATTCGGATTCAAAATATGAATTGAAAAATGTTTCGACCCAAGTTTTTCAAAATTATTGGGGTAACAAAACTTTTGGAGAACCCGACAACGAGGGCGCGTACTCCAAATTTCGATGGTCAGATGTTGAATATTTTTTATTAGATGACCGTTATCATCGTGCGGCGAACAAATCGCCCGATTCCGTCAACGGCAAACCGAACCCAAGCAAAGTCATGTTCGGCAAAAAACAAATGGAATGGTTGAAAGAAAGTTTGATTGCCTCGAAAGAATCGGCGCAAACGTCGTTTCGATTCATCGTGGCGGGCGGACAAATGTTCAATGCCCTCAACAATGCCGAAAGTTTCATGCGTTATCCAGCCGAATGGCAAGAATTGTTTGATTTTATTTCGGAAAATGAAATCGAAGGCGTTGTCTTTTTGTCGGGCGACCGCCACTTTTCGGAAGTGTTGCGCTATCCCGGTCGCGACGCAACGGCTTATCCGTTGTATGAATTTACGTGTTCGTCCATCACTTCTGGCACTTGGGACGTGACGGCTTCGCGGGAGGCGAGCAACCCCATTCGCGTGAGCGGCACGTTGGTGAGTAATATTAATAATTTTAGTAAAATCAGCGTAAAAGGTCCGAAAAAAAATCGGTCAGTCACGATTGAATGTTTTGACATCAACGCTAAATTATTGTTTTCGCACACCATTTTGCAAAACGAGTTAAAAGTCAAAAAGAAATAATTTTTTCAAAAAAAAATGCCCCCCCCCAGTATTTTGGCTTATTTTACTAGATAATTTGTCAAAAAACATAAAAAAAAAGAAGCCTTCACGCGCAGTTGCACGTGAAGGGCTTTCTTTTTTGACAACCTCGAAGGTTGAATAGTCGCGTTTGTTAAAAGTCCGTTTTTTGATTTTGTCGAAATCAGATAGCGAAAATTGCTTAAAAAAAATTAATTCCTCTGCTGGAACTTCTTTTAATATAGCGTTAAACAGTGAAATATAGTAGTAGGAAATATAATTTATTGTGATGAGTTGCGCAATACTTTCAATATGTCTGCCTCATTTGCCCAATTGGGTCGAGCGGTAAAAATCCAATTTTTCAATTGCGGTTCGCTCACCAACAAATCGTGTAGGTGATACAAAGCGCGTGACCGTTGCCCTTTTTCAATCATCAAAATCAAAAAATATAAATCCACTTTTGGGTCGGCTGGGTGATACAATTCGCTTTCTTTCAGCGTTGCGTCGGCGCGGTCAGCATTGCCATTTTGTATCAAAAAATCTATGAAATCGAACCAATATTGCAAGGTTTCAGGCTCCAAATCTACCGTTTTTCGGAAGTAAATGAAGGCTTCCTTGTACAAAGTTTGTTTCGCATAAACGACCGCCAACGCATGTGTATAGCGCGGGTCGTCTGGATTTAGCTGTGCTGCTTTTCTATAATCTGACCATGCTTCCTCGTATTTTTGTTGTTGAAAACGGCAATTTCCAAGTCCAAAAAGCGTTTCTTCATTGTCGGCATCGAGTTCCAATGCGTTCAAAAAATAGGTTTCGGCGGCTTCCAAATTTCCCAAATGCAAATGACATTCGGCGATGCGCGTCATCAAACCTTCATCGTTGACGTGTGCCGTCAAAGCACGTTCAAAATAGTGCAGTGCCGCCGCATATTTTCCCATGTCAAAATATAAATCCGCACATTCGGCATATGCCCGCATGAAATTTTGTTCGATGCTGAACGCATATTCGTATGCCTCAATCGCTTCGTCGTAAAATTCGCTTTCTTCCATCGCCACCAACGACGTTGCCAAATTGTACCACGCCCACGCGCAATACGGATTTATGCCCGTCAAATGACGATTTAATTCAATGCTATCTTCATGAAAACCGAGCCTTTCGACCACCCAAAACAATCGCTGATGGGCTTCGAGATGACCCGCATCAATCAACAATGCTTTTTTTAATGCCGCAAATTCGGACTCTAAACGGTTCGATTGACGATAAATCCGCGATTTTGAAAGATAAATTTCTACCAAATCATGCTGTTCTAACACCTGTTCAGCCGCCTTCAAAACGTTGAGGGCTGCTTGAACATCTTTCTTGGTCAAATACAAATCGGCATGAATCAAAAAATATTTTAGCGACGTAGGTGACAACTCTGCCCCTTTTTTCAATGTCACAAAACCTTCGTCGAAAAGGCTATTCTTGATTTGAAGTGCCGCTTTTCTAAAATAGAAGTCCGCCACAGACGGATATTGCACAATTGCATCGTCGCACAGCCACAAAGCATCGGCTTCTTGACCTCCGTGCATACAAAAGTCAATCATTTCAAAAAACGTCGTTTCCTCATGTGACACGACCGCTTCCTTTTTTCTCGCCGCCTTATACTCTAAAAAGAGTTGTTCAAGGGTGTTCATAAAACTTAATTTTTAGTGATTTCATAATGTGTTTGCCACATTTAAAATTTGATTTATTGTCAATTTTATGTCAAGATACGGCGTTTTGCACGCATTTTTCACCCGCTTACACGCATTTTTTTTTATTTAATAATGCCTTTTTTATGAAAAAAAATATAAATAATAATAATTATAAATTTATTTTAAACTATTAATCATTATTTTATAAATAAATAAAAATATAATTTATTTTTATTTGGTGTTTGACCCGTGTTTCTTTAACACTTTCTTACTTTGATTTTGCAAATCGTTAACATTTTGTGATTTTTTGGATTCACGGAAGTGACAAATTGATGTTGCAGTACATATCGTGTAAAAAATGAGTTTGTTTTCCAAAACAATGTCACAGATTTTAATTAAATTACAAATAAAAATACTTAAAAATGCGCTTTCCTCCTCCATTCGGGGGGATTATACTGGGGGGTAGCCCTTTTTTCATTTTTTCCAAAAAAAAAGCCTCGCGCACGAGGCACGAGGCTTTTTTTTGGGAGTTTCTAAACTTTGAAATTTTTTATTTTATCTGCGTTTTGTTCCGCCGATATTGAGTCCCAAGCTGATGCCCATTCGGATAATCGGGTGAAACGTTTGCGTATTTTGACGCAATTTGAAAAAACCTTCGTTGTTTTCGGTAAACGTAAATTTGGTTTTGTCGAGCAACTCCATTTGTGCGGCATCTACTTTCATATCGTGAAAACTGCCGCCGATGCCTGCCCAAATGTCCATTCCAAAAACGCTGACCAAGTTTTGCGAACCCATCATCAACAAAAATTCGTATTGTTTTTCGCTCGGTTTTATCAAAATGGTTTGTTCTCTCGTCGTGTTGACGGCTTGCACTTTGGCGGTTTGCGCGCCAAAAGTTTTGTCTGCATAGCCTAACAAAAAGCCTTGATACAAATTTCCAGAGAATTTTTTATTGACAAAATACGCCCTGTATCCACTCCACGCCGTTTTGTCGGCATTGAAATCTTGTTTCGATTGCACTTTGTTGAAGCCAAACGACCGCGCATGACGGCGACCGCGAAAATCAATATGCCCGCCATAATTGCGTTTTGTTGCGTCGCCTTTCAGTGATTCGCCCAAATCAAGACCGATATATACGTTAGACAAAATGCCTTTTCGCTTTTCAATAGCGGCGCGACGGGCAGCTTCGGCTTGACGGGCGGCTTCGGCGGCGGCAATATCTGCTTGTCTTTTTGCTTCCGCAATGCGTTCTTTTTCGAGCAGCGCGGCAATTTTTTGTTCCAAAATGGTTGATTTTTCTTTCAACTGACTGAAATTTGCGCTCACTGCGTCCACATCGGTTTTCAAAGATTGGAGTTCGCTGCGGCTCGGCGTTTTTTCCATAATTTGGTCAACACAAAAAACGCCCAACTGATTTCCACTCGACAAAACGGCTTTTTTCTCCGCATTGTCCACTTGGCTTTCAAAATTTTTGAGGCTATTCAAATATTTTCGCAAGGCGGCGGCATCGTCTTTTTTGCCTTCTTTGAAACGATTGTTGAATTTAATGACGTTGTTTCCAAGCCCGTTTGCTGCAAAAACGTCCATCGCTGCGTCCACGCCTTCGCGATTTTTGTTGATGTAACCGATAGATGCGGGCGAAGAACCTGCGGTTTCAAACACATCTAACATGCCAAACAAACCCACGAACGGGCTTTCTAAAAAGTCCTTTTGGTCGCTTTCGGGCATTTTTGCAAAATTTTGTACGGCTCGAATGGTAGCTGCCAAACGTTCTTCGGTATTGAATCCGCCTTTTTCTCTGCCACTGATGTTTATCGCTTGCGCTTCTACGCCGTATCGCGCACGGGCGGACAACTCGTCTTGAAATTCAAATACTTTTTTATACGTTGCAAGCGTGGCGGCAGCATCGTTCAATAAATAGGCAGTTTCGCTGCGATTTATCCAATAATCGAGCAGCTGACTTTTCATGTTGTTCCAAGAAACCGTTTTGCGTTCTTCGTTGATGATGAAGGCATACGGAAATTCTGATGCCGAAAAACCTGTAATTTCGGACTCAAAATTTTTCATATATTCATCAACGGATTCAGTTGGGAAATATTCGCCTCCTGCCAATACTTGCGCCTTTGAGTAGTTGACTTTTGCAATCATTTTGTAATAACGCGCTGCTTTGATGAGTTGCGCGCTGCCTTTTTGAGCGGCTTGGTCAAGGTTTTCGTTGGCATCTTTGAGGCGATTGCGTAGATTTTGC
>JBJOPA010000022.1:0-5196 GCA_046051005.1 Bacteroidota bacterium | reverse complement strand
TTTTAGAATTTTATCAATTTTACTTTATCTTACATTTGCAAGAATGTATCTACTTGTTCGACTGTTTTTTTTGGGATTTTTTTGCAACTACTTAACGAATCAATCGAGCTAATTTTTTTCTTTACAAAAAATCATTATTGTTTTTAAAAATTTGAAATACGTTTATTAATTTTCTTTATTTTTATAGGAAATTTATAAGAATATATAATTTGAATATTTTTTTATTAAATCTTACAAGTATAATTTTAGATTTACGAATAAGTTAAAAATAGTGTCACTATGAAAAATCTGCTACCTAAACTTGCGATTTGTGCATTGAGCTTTTCGGCGAATGTTGCTTTTGCCCAAGTAGAAGATGCGGCGGTTCGGACTACGACTGCCTCTGTTAGCCGCGAACAACAAAAAGCGTCGCCCGCCAAAGATTTGTCGGCGGAACCCATCATGCAGGCGCGCCGCCAAGTGATGACGTTGCTTTCAACTTATGCGTCGGCTGACACGACATTGGCGCGTATGGAATCCAAAACGGCAAGCAAAGGCGTTATCAACGACCAAGAATTTGCCGATTACGTCAACAAAATGCAGAAAAATCTGCAACGTCGGCTTGCAAAACTCGAAGAACGCCGCAACGCGAGCATGGATTATTTGCTCGAACGTTCGCAAATTATGCGTGGATTGTCATTCCTTCGCAGTGCCGTTTGCTTGTCGAACAGCCGCAGCGACGACAATTTGGTGGAAACCAAAGACCTCGACGGCAACCAAATCACCGCATTTTCGCTTGCATTGTTGCGCAACAATGCGCGTTATGGATTCATCGAACCGTATCGCGAAGGTTTTGCCCGCATCAAAAAAGACCAAGTATATGGTTATTTGAATATGTGTGGTGACGAAGTCATTCAATGCCAATACGAAACCGCCGAACCTTTCAACAACGGCAAAGCGTTGGTGAAAAAAGTGGATTGGTATTTCGCCGACCTCGAAGGCAACGAAAGCGAAGCGTTGGCAAATGTCATCAATGCAAAATCGTTCCGCGACGGCATCAGCATTGTGACGTTGACAAACGGAAAACAAGCCTTGATTGACAATTATTACGACTCTAATCAGCGTTTGTTGTCCAATCAATACGACGCAATTGACTTTTTTGGCGAAAGTTTGACGACTTTCAAGGTCAGAAACGGCAAAAAATATGGTTTGATTGCCTTGAACGGCGAACAAAAACTCGAAGTTGCTTACGACCGAATCGAGCCAAGCAACTTGACGGGCATGTATCAAATCGAACAAGAAGGAAAATTGGGTTTGATGGATACGGCATTGGTCATTCGCTTCAAACCTGCGTTTCAACAATTGTCGGGCTTCAATGAATATGGCGTAGCGTTGGCAAAAGAAGGCACGGGCTACCGATTGATTGACCGCAAAACCTTGAAAAGTAGTAAATCTTACGAATATATCGGTCAATTCGATGCATTTGGTCTCGCGCCTATTCGCAGCGAAGCAAAACGTTATGGCTTGATTGATTCTAATTTGAACGTCGTTTTAGAGCCTACTTATGTTAATTTGGGTGGCTTCAATTTGTTCGGTTTGGCTCCAGTTTGTAGAGAAGAAGCGGACAAATGTGGTTATATCGACATTCGTGGAAAAGAAATTGTTTCGGCAACTTACCACAAAGTAAGTGAATTTAACAAGCATGGTTTGGCAACTGTAACTGCTACTTTCCGCGATTGCCCAGAGGCAGGCAAAGAATGTAAAAGTGACATGGTGGTTGATTATCGCGGAAAAGTGGTCATCACCGCAGGACGCGAAGCCAATCCGCAAGACATTGTTTATGTTGTCGTAGATTCTATCCACAACGAACGATACACGCCCGTGATGGTGCGTCAAGGCAAAAAATCGTTGGGCTATCATTTGGTGGACAAAGACCTCTTGAAACTCGTTACTTCAACGCCTTACGAAGCCATTGGTCCAGTGGACGTAAACGGCTTGATGGCAGTTGCAAAAGGCGAATTGTGGGGTTTGATGGATACGGCAGGTAAAATGGCGATTCGTTGTATGTATAAAGAAATTCGTAAACCCGGTGATGGTTATTACGGCGTGAAAAATGCTGAAAACGAAAAATTTGGTTACGTTTCTGCAAAAGGAAAAGTTCAAATTCCGTTTGAATACGACGACGTAAAATCGTTTAGAGGCGGTTATGCAGCAGCGTTGAAAGGAAAAGGTTGGGGTTTGATTAATAAATTCAACGCCAAAGTTGTTCCTTGCGCGTTCAAATCAGTCAATTCACAAGGTGAAAAATACGAAATTATCGGAGAAACCGATACGTATATCATGAACTCGAAAGGCGATTGTGAACAAAATTGTGAAAAATTTGAAATCATTCGCAAACGCGCAAATACGGCTGACCCAAAATAAAATGAAGGTCACGATATAATTACGCATAAAAAAAAATGCCTTGAAAATTTTCAAGGCATTTTTTTTTATAATTTTTTTTGAAGAAACGACAAAAATATGCCCCCCCCAGTATTTACGCGCCTGCGGTGACTTGAAACCAGTCTTTGGGGTCAAGATAGCGTTGGGCAAGTTGTTGCAAATCGGCAGCCGTAATATTTTTTACAACTTCTACGACGCGCTCAAAATCGGTTTCGTCCATGCCGTCGGTGTGCAAACTGGCAATCAAACTCGACACTTGAAACGCACCGTCTATCACATTCAACATATTTCCCAACAAATAATTTTTCACCAACACCAATTCTTCTTCCAAAATGGGTTCGTTTCGGAGACGATTCATTTCAAAATAAATTTCTTTGAGCGTTGCCTTTACCAATTCGTTGCTCACATCGGTCGAAATATTGAGCGTTCCCGCGTGTTGCATGAGGTCAAAAGAAGAATAAATTCCATACGTATAGCCTTTTTCTTCTCGAATATTCGACATCAAACGCGAACCAAAATAGCCACCCAAAATGGTATTCAAGACCGACATGCCCAAATAATCTTCATGTTTTCGCGTAAACAAATGTCGCGACAAGTAAATAGACGTTTGTTGCGTATCGGGATTTTTCACGTGCGCACGGGCGGGCGTGAAGTTGGGCGTAGGGAAATCGGCTGCTTTTTCGACTTGTTTGGTCTCAAATTTACCCAAATATTGGTTCAACGTGGCGCGAACGGACGGGCTGATTTTGCCTGCCAAATAGATTTTTGCATTGCTCGCCGTCATGTTTTCGGCGTGAAAACGGGCAAGGTCTTCGGTCGTGAGCGCGGCAAGGTCGGCGGTTTCGGTGTTGTAGCCGTAGGGGTGCGCATCGCCGAACATCATATTTGATACTTTCCGAAATGCCAACGTATCATTTTCTGTCAACGAAATTTGAAGTTTTTGCGAAGCATTTTTCTGAAAAGTTTGCAATTCTCGCGCAGGAAAAGTGGGCGAAATAATCATTTCGGCAATGATGGGCATCAACTTATCGAAATGTTTTGTCATGCAATGCAAACTGACGGTAGAGCGGTCAAAACCGCCGTCGAGTCGGAGCGAACCCGCCCAAAAATCTAATTGTTCGGCAATTTGCGCGCCGTCAAAACTCGCGGTTCCTTCGCGCAGGAGCCTACATGTGGCGCGTGCGACGGCGTGTTTGTGTTCTTGCGTCCGACCTGCGTTGTTGAAAACGACGGTCAAACGCATCACTTCTTGCGTTCCGAGATTGGTTTCAAAGACAGAAATGCCATTATCGAGCAAAAAACTCGTTGCTTTGGGCAACTCGATGTGTTCGATGGTGCGAATAGATGGCGCAATTTTTCGATTCAGTTTTTCAGAAAGTGGTTTTTTATTCTTCAATTCCATTCTATTTTCCCTATTTTTTTGGCAAAGGTAATTTGTTTTGACTTCAAAATTCATTTTTTTTTAAATTCATTTTTTCAAAAAACACGTCATTCCAAATTGAAATGGTTAATTATGGATTATTTTTTTGTATAAAAATATTTTTGTTTTCAAAATGAGCCGTTTTTCAGGTTTCATGTTGATATTTTCTTCATCGTCCCCATTTCAAGAAAATATTTTTCAAAAAAAATGCCCCCCCCAGTATAAAACGCTTAAAACGCAAAAATGACTGCTTCGCGTGCTTGCGAAACAGTCATTTTTGAAATGAAAAATTATATTCGATTTATTTTTCTATTCTCATTTCTTGAATCAATATTTTATCACCTGTCACACGATAATACAGATAGACGCGAAACGTGCCGTTTGCGGTAATCAAATCGCCGAGCGTGTATTGCGAATTTGCGCCTTTCGACGTGCCTTGGTGCATGGCGTTGAACGATTTTGGCTTGTTGCTCTGAAAAAACTGTCGCAACGTTTCCGTTGCTTTTGATTTGTCGAGCAAATCTTGTTTTGTCAACACCGTCAAATCTATCGTAGCGTCGAAAAAACTGCCGAGAGCGGCTGCGTCGCCTTCGCTCAATGCTTTGGTGATAGGGGAAAGATTGACCGCAGGAGGCGCAGGATTGAAAAACGAAACATACGCACTCATCATTACAATTAAAATTTTCATCGTAGCTTTCTTTTTAATATTTTTTAAATAATATTGTCTTTTTTAAAAACTCGTTGACATAAGACGTTAACGAAACAAACGCCAAAAACGTTCCAAAAATTGCTGAAACTGCGTTTGCTAACATATAGACGTGATATTAACATTTTGGTTACCCGATTTTGACGTTAAAATATAGTTAAAATGGGAATGAACTAAAATACATTTTTTCTAAATTTGTGACAAAAAATCTCAAAATATGCCCCCCCCCAGTATCCGACCCCTAATTTATTAAAAAAAATGTAATTTTGCGCTCGAAACAGTGTTGTTTCTATAAAAAATGATATAATTCATTCTAAAAATGTTATCAGAACTTCTTATTATTTTCGCCTTGACGTTGGTGAATGGTTTGTTTTCGATGTCCGAAATTTCGATTCTTTCCTCGCGCCGCGCCCGACTGGAAGGCTCGGCACGTCGCGGTAATGTGGCGGCACAACGGGCTTTGGATTTGCTGGCTTCGCCGAATCGTTTTTTGTCGTCGGTTCAAATTGGGATTACGTTGGTGGGCATCATGTTGGGTATGTTTTCGGGCGAATCGGTGGTCAACAACATCAAATCATTTGTCGAAAATTTGCCTATTCCCGCCCTTCACCCCTACGCAAAAAGCATTGGAACTACCATAAATTTGTTG
>JBJOPA010000021.1:0-13958 GCA_046051005.1 Bacteroidota bacterium | reverse complement strand
CACTTCTTTTGTTTCTAATTTACAGGTTGTTAACAAAAATTTAAAAAAAAAGTATATTTATTTACACGTATTTAAAACTACCTAAACACCGCCGCCGTACCTTTGCGCTATGTTTGATTTTCAAAATAGCGTCGAAAAAAATACTTCGTTTACCGATTTTTGTTAATTCACGATAATGAAAAAAAATATCGTTTTGCTCTTGGCATTTTGCCTTTTGCAATGGTCGCACACCCGTGCGCAAACCATTCTCCAACCCTGTAAAGAAGGCGCGGCTTTGATTACCGCCATTCGCACCACCTACACGCCCAACCAAGTTTTGGGTTACGATACGGGGCGAGACAGCATGTACGGGCGGCTCGATGTCGTCAATGGCACGCTGGAATGTATCTACACAGGCTATCAAATCGCCATGCCAGCTTCGGTGGTGCTTACGCCCCGACCGACTTGCAACGCGGGCGGCATCAATGCAGAACATACGTTTCCACAATCAATGGGCGCGGCGACAGGACCACCTGAAAGCGATTTGCACCATTTACACCCCTGCAAAAGTAATGTTAATTCCGCACGAGGCAATTTGCCTTACGGAAATATTCCCACCAATTCGATAACACACTGGTACATCGGCACTTCAAATTTGACGACTGCGCCAACGTCTGGCATTCCTACATACAGCAAGTTGGGCAACGGCGAGTTCGAGCCACGCGACATCAAAAAAGGAAATATCGCACGCGGCATGTTCTATTTTATGACCATTTATGAAGCGCAAGTATTGGCGGCAGCAGGCGGAGCCGCATTTTGGGACGGCATGAAAAATGACCTCTTGGCTTGGCATTACGCCGACCCTGTTGATGCTTCCGAACGCGCACGCTCACAACGCATCAAAACATGGCAAGGCAACGAAAATCCATTTATTTTGGACAGTACGTTGGCGCGACGGGCTTTCTTTTTGCCCTCTGCGAGTTATGCAACGGGAAGTTCAAGTTGTTTTTTGCCCGTTGAATTGGTTAGTTTTCAAGGAAAAATAAACGAAAAATATGCTGATTTGACGTGGGAAACCGCTTCTGAATTGCACAACAAAGGTTTTGAAATAGAAGAAAGCCACGATGCAAAAAACTGGCTTACCCTCGCATTTGTGCCTGCAAAAGGCAATACAACGGCTCAAAATGTGCATCACAACTATCAATTTTCGACACGTTTAGACGAGCAAAATGCCGAAACCACGCATTATTTCCGCTTACGACAAATTGATGTGGACGGAACGACGCATCTTTCAAACGTTGTCAGTTTGGTCGAAGAGCAAAAAGGACAAGCCGTGCAAATCTATCCAAATCCGACGCACAGCAATTTGAAAATTGAATGGGCGCAAAACACAACGGCAAGTGCAGAAATCACGGTTTTTGATATGTTGGGAAAGGCTTGGATTCAATCCACCACCGAAAACAACCAACAAAATATTGATGTATTGGAATTGCCAAACGGTGTTTACTGGTTGCAAATTCAACAAAATGGCAAAATTGAGCGCGTCAAATTCTTGAAACAATAATTTTTTCGCTCTCATTTTCCTAAAAAAACTACCCCCCAGTATCAACGCTCATTTTTGGGTGATGGATACTGGGGGGTAGTTTTTTTTTGCTTTTTTTTAATTATTTTTTGGGGTTTTATTGAATTTTTGTAAAAATTTTGTCATTTTTCAAAAAAAACAAGTAAAAAAACAAGTTAGTGTAAAAAATACAATAACTATTTCCAAAAAAGAGCTTACCTTTGCGGCATAGAAATTATATTTCGTTAAACCTCTTTAAAAAAAATTAATAAAAAAAAAAGTTCATGGAATTTAAAAAAAATTTGGTGGCTATTGATAAATTAGTTGCCTCAGGAAAATTTGAAGAAGCGGTTGCCACCTATTTTACAGAAAATGCCACCACTTCAAGCCCGAACGATAACTTTCGTACCAACAGCAAATCTGAAAAATTGGAAAGCCTCCAATACTTTTTCAGAAATGTTGCCAAAACAAATAAAATTCAATTGTTCGAGACAAAAGTGAAAGGAAATGTTTCGGAAAGTGTTTTCACATTTGATTTCACCAATCATCAGAACGAAAATTTGTTTTGGCACGAAGCCATTCGTCGCGTGTGGACACCCGAAGGTTTGGTAATTTCGGAAGAATACGTTGCCATTTCGCCCGAAGCCGCGCCTGCACCAGCCGCCGCGCCAAAAGCGGAAACGAAAAAAGCTCCTGCAAAAGCCACTAAAAAAACCGAATCGAGCAAAGATGACCTCAAATTGATTGAAGGAATTGGTCCAAAAATCGAAGAATTGTTGCACAAAGCGGGCATCACGACGTTTGTCATTTTGTCAAACACAACCGCCGAAGCGGTGAAAGAAATTTTGGCAGCCGCAGGAAAACGCTACTTGATGCACGACCCAAAAACTTGGGCAGCACAAGCCAAACTTGCCGCCGAAGGTAAAATGGTAGAATTGAAACAATGGCAAGCCGAATTGAACGGCGGTAAATAAACCATTGGTTCTATAAAATATTTGTCCTGCAAAAAGCGAGTCATACTCGATTTTTAATTTTCAAAAGGTTGTTAAATTTTTTTAGTGAAATGGATGTCGCTTTCGAGCGGTATCCATTTTTTTTTATCCATTTTCTACGGAAAATATGCTCCCCCCCAGTATAAACCGCCAAAAACGGCGTGATATACGGGGGGGAGCATATTTTTTATTTTCTATGAGCGGTTGTACTGCCGCCAACCCGCCGCGTTGGGCTTTTACGGCTGGTTGGCGGCAGTAGTGGTGTTCGGCATAAACATTATTACTTTTTTTAGTCGTGATACTCGTCAAAATGACACCTTATATAGGAGTAGCAATAATTAATTGTCGCTATTCTTAATAGGTATATTTTTAACAATGTTGTTATTGCCAGATTCTAAATTATATTTGATATTTTGTACAATTTCGGGAATTCTTGTTTCATCCCAGTTAAATATTTGACCTCCATGGATTAATTGTACTTTATCATTAATCATTTGTTCGAGAATGTATGTCAACTCTTTATAAAAGAATTCATTCATAACAACTTTTTTTTTATAGTTAAAATAATAAGTATTGCTGCTGTTTTTGAGCTACTATCTGACTTTTAAATTTTGGTATGAACTCAAAATCAGAGCAACCTAAATACCTTGAATATGAAATTTTATTAGTTTTTTCTTGATTCATATTATATCTACCTTCATGGAAATCAATTAAAGTTTTACCTGCTACATAACCTAAACCAACTGGAACAGCGTTACCAATTTGCTTGAAAATATCACTTAATTTACCTTGAAATTTCCATTTATCGGGAAATTGTTGAATTCTTGCATACTCTTGAACTGATAATGAGCGCATTTCTGTTGGATGTGCCAACAAAGTAGCATTCATAATTGGGCTTGTTAATAACGTTGGCGAAGGTTCATTAAAAGATAGTCTTCTAAAAAAACCTGTTTTACCACCAACTAAGTCATAAGATTTTCCCATTGCTTCTCTTTGTAATTCACTTGGTAAATTACGCCAATTTTGTCCTTCTGTCAAATGAATCAGGTATTTTTTTATTCTCTGAGGGATTTCGACATATTGTTGTTCTTCGGCTTTTAATCCCTCAATTGCTTCTTTTACAGTTGCCCACTTTTGACCTGTTTCTACGCCTGTTTTACTATGAGTCGGGCTTGGCAGAGGAATTCTACCTTGTTTACTTCCAAAAATAATGACTCGTTCTCTAGCTTGTGGAACACCATAATTTGCACTGTTAAAAAGTGTAAAACTTAGTGAATACCCTAATTTTTTAAACTCGTTCCAAAGAAAATATATCATACTACCTTGTATTTCTACTACATTACTATATTCTTCTTCGTATTCTTCGGGAACTGTATTCATAGGCGTTGACAGAAGCCCTCTTACATTTTCTAAAATAAAATACTCAGGTGAAACCTCTTTAATAATCTCCATGTATCGGATTATCGCATTACCTCGAAAATCTTGTAAAGAAAGTCGTTTTCCTGCTGTGCTAAACGCTTGGCAAGGTGGTCCTCCAACAACGGCAAAAACTTCGTTGCTAGATATTCCTGCTGTTTGTAGTATTTCTTCCGTTGTGACGTTGTTAATATCACCTTCTATGACTGGAATATTTGTATTTGCTCTTATTGTTTGACACGCCAGTTTGTCCATTTCAACAGAAACAGCAATGTTCAGACCTGCTTTTTCAAGTCCTAAATCCAATCCCATTGCTCCCGAGAAGATGGAAATTACATTATATTTTTTATTTTCTACCATAGTGATGCGAGAAATTGATTATATGATTTGTATTTTAAGCGAAAATCATTAGTAAGCGGGTTAATTTTGTCTTCTATTTTATCAATAATAGTAGCATTAGCTAAAATATGACTTGAAGCGATCATTAACATATCTACTAATTTATAATGATAGTCTTTATCGTCTGTAATAAAAATCCACAATTCTTTACCAATTAGTGTTCGATTTTCCCAATCTGGTAAGTATTGTTTCAATAATCCGTGAGAAACTGTTTTATCTTCCCGTTTTCCATAGGTTTCAGCAATAAATGCTCGAAAACCTTGCTTTTCAATCAACTCTATTTCGTGTCTGTAATGATGAATTTGCGATTTATTGATATCATTTGTTCCACTTTTTATCTCCAAATATGCTTTCATTTCATCAACTTTATCTACAACCACATCCCATTTTGTTTGTTCTCCTAATTCATCATCTTTACCATCGTGAACATATTCACTGGAATATAAGATTAAATTTTGCACTAAAAACCCAACAGAAGTAACCACACTTCTCGAAATAGACTGATAGGCATAATAACGTATCAAATCAGTTTCATTATTTAAATTGAGCGCACCAGCCAAAATTGGATTGACATTAAGCGTGTCTAAATTCAAATTATCAATCATTTGTAACTGTCGGCTCACAAATTCCGAAGTCAAGATTTTGATAAAATTTTGCTGCACGCTTAATTCAGAATCTAAAAACCCACTTTCTTGAAATGCTTTTATTTTCTCATAATCTTTATCAGTTAATTTGACATTCGGATTATCAATTACGAATATCCATTTCTCGAAATCTTGTCTTTGTGCGCTCAAAAATGAGCTTATACTTCCAAAATGACTTGCGAACAAGTCAACTTTATGTTTAAAAATCGGTGAAAGACCTTTTGAGTGAATACTAAAACCCTTTTTGATTAACTCTTGAACAGTTGCCGCCATATTTATATTTTATTATTTTATTCAGCAAAAGTACAGCTTTCTATTCTTTTAACTTGTATTTTTCTAATTAAATTTGCTGCGACTCTTTTTTTTCGTTACATCAAACAATTATACTACCACGCCCCGACACGTTCAGCTTTACAAGCTCGTCAAGGCTCTGCGGCTCATGTATCCACGCAATACATTTAAAAAAGTAAGTCATACATTGCAAAGTTAAATATCTTTTGTTGATTTTTTTTGAAATAAAATCAACAAAATACCCCCCAGTATATCCCACCATTTCGAGGCTTTTTTTTTATTTTTTTTCCTTACTGAAAGAAAACATTAGCAATGCAATGACAATCAGACCCAACACATTTACAGCTAACATTTTCCATCTCTTGTAGGAAGCTGTCCATTTTTCATGGAGTACTTTGTCGTTTTCTTTTTCAGCTTTTCGTTTCAATTTTCTTAGTCGAATTGCCCAAATCACCGCTGTAAAAAGGAGTATCGCCAAGCCAATCAAAGGAAGACCAATGGCGATGCGTCTTGGAATGTTCATAAAAAAACCAAAGGCATCAACCGAACCTGACCAACCACCAAGTATAACGACTATCCAAGTCAAAAAAGACCCTACAAAAATGGCTAAATAAAGCCAAAAAATAGCCAATAAAGCAATCCCAATCGTAATGAGCCACCGCTCTAGTTTGGAATTGTGCGACCAATCTATCTTCCCAATTTTCGGAATCTTGATTTTGGGGCGACTCACTTTGGCTTCCGTTTCTATGTGCGTCGTCGTTTCAGCCGTTTTAATCTGCGCTGAAAGCGGCGAAAATTGTTGAAAAAAGAAAAAGAAAAGTATAAAAAATCTAAATTTCATCATCAATTTTACTTTTAAGTGAACTAAATTTTTAAAATAAGTCCACAAAAATATCGCGATAAAACTGTTTTTTTGTAGTAAAAATCAGTAATTATAAATTTTTATTTATTTAATGTCAGTAAAATCGGCTTAAAAAGTGGCTATATACTGGGGGGGTGCTTTTTTCGACTGCTTTTTTGAAAAAACGACGATTAAAAAAATATCAACACCCAACACGGAGCGCGGGATTTTTTGAAAAAAAAATATTTTTCCTATAAAAAATAAATGAAAAAATGAAAAAAGGTGACTACTGTTACGTAGCCACCTTCCAATATATATTCACTTTTACTCTAGCCAAATAATTAAAACGGACAACCTTTACAACCTTTTACACGCGGATTTTCCTTCGGACGCGAAATGGCAGTTTGTTCCGTACAACCTTTGCAACCCAACACGCGGAACTCCGTTCTGCGGTTCAATTGATGGTCTTTTTCGACGCAACGAATGGCGTTTTTACAGTTGTTGGTCAACATATTTTCGCCATATCCACGCGGCACAAGGCGGTCTCTTTCCACGCCTTTGGTGAGCAACCAACGCACCACCGCCTCTGCGCGACGTTGCGACAAACGGTTGTTGTAAGAATCTGAACCACGCGCATCGGTGTGCGAAGCAATTTCGATGATGTAATTCGGATTGTCTTGCATGAGTTTCAACAATTTGTCCAATTCAGGCATAGACTCTTCGCGCAAGAATGATTGGTCGAAGTCATAATAAATATGCAACAAATAACCTTGCGCCCCGTCTTGATAAGTCGAACCATGTTGGAAAGTCGTTGAAGACGATTTTTCGTCCATTTTTCCGTTGTCATACGTCGTGCTACCAAACGTACCGCTTGCAGGTTTTCCTGTTTTAGGGTCAATATATTGCCCCAAAGCTGGGTCGTAATAAACGGTTTTCGGTTTTTCGGTAGTCGTAACTACGTTTGTTCCGCCTTTTTTAGGTTCCGTTTTGCTGCCGTTTGTTGGCTGAATCGGGTTGCCGCCGCCTGTGGAAGCGATTGGGTCGCCGCCATTCGGGTTTGTAGCAACTGGATTTCCAGCCGTTGTAGGTTGCAAATAAACGTCGCGTTTGATGATGTTTACATCTTGCGTCAAACCTTTTGTACAAGTCGTGTCGCCGCCAACGGTTTGGGCAAAAAATCCATCTTTTTCGCCTTTAATTTTGTAGCAACATTCTTTTGAAAGTTTGAAAGTATAACGACCCGTTGCATCCGTGACATAGGTTTGACCCGAATCCACTTTGCAAGGCGACAACAAAGTCAACTTCGCGCCTTCGAGCGGCAAACCTGTTGATTGGTTGAATACTACGCCTTCGAGGTTATATTTCAATATTTTTTGTAATGGAATTTCCACAATCGCTCTTTCGGCGGTGCTTCCATCTTTCACACAACCCGTCATGGTGTTGGGTTCGTAGCCTTCTTTCATGGCTTTGAACGCGCAACAAGTGTTGAATGGCAAATCCAAAGTTGTTTTGCCGTCCACGTTGGTGTATAATTTTTTGCGTGAGCAAGTGTCCGCCGTCACCAATGCGCTGTCAATCGGTGCTTTGGTGGTTGCGTCATAGACATAAATCTGAATCGGTTCAGCTTTTTTGATGAAGCTATACACGTCGTCGCGACCCGAGCCGCCGCCTCTGTCCGAAGAGAAGAAGCCATATTTTCCGTCTTCGGCAACGGTTACGCCGAAGTCATCGTCTTTTGAGTTCATGGGTGCGCCCAAATTTTCGGGAGCTTCCCACTGACCGCCATCTTTGGGGTCAACGAAATAAATATCCAAACCGCCCAAGCCCAAATTTCCGTCAGACGAAAAATAGAGGCGACCCGTTTTGGTCAAATAAGGAAACAATTCGTGTCCTTCGGTGTTGATGCCCGGACCAAGATTGGTCGGCGGTCCCCAACGTCCGCTTTCGTATTCCGACACGTACAAGTCCATGCCGCCAAAACCACCCGGCATATCAGAAGCGAAATAGAGTTTATTGCCATCTACGCTCAACGTTGGGTGCGCGCAAGAGTATTCGTCCGAGTTGAAAGGCAAACCTTCTTCGCTTCCCCAACCGTTTCCTTTTTTCTTGACGTTATAAATTTTTAGACGCATGATGCCTTCGTCATCTTTGCCCGTTTTGCCTCTTGAATAGTTGTTGCGGGTGAAAAATGCTTGGTCTTGTTTATCGCTAAACGTGATGATGGCATCGTGATATTTTGAATTTACGTCGTTTGAAAATTTTTCGACACGACCGTATTGTACTTCCAAACCTTTTCCGTTTACGGGAACAAAATAGAGGTCGAGAAATGGGTTGCCCGTCCAAGCGTGGTTGCGTTTTACGGCAGCACCCTTGTCGCGTTCCGATGCAAAAATGATGCCTTCGGTGTTGCCATTTTTGTAAAATGTAGAACCGAAATCGTCAAAAGTTGAGTTGAAAGAAGCGCGTTTTACTTCGTAAATGCCTTCGTTTTTGGTTTTCAACTCTTGTTCGTAGTCGCACGCTTTGTTCAAATACTGACCGCGTACGTCTTCTGGAACGGCTTGCGCAAATTTGGCGTACCATTCTTTTGCCAAATCACATTTGCCATTGCGTTGCAACATTTCACCGTAATACAAAAAGTGAATGGGTTGCACTTCGGGCAAACGAACGACTTGACCGTAGATGAACTCCGCATTTTCGGTATCGCTGATTTTGCGATAGCATTCTGCCAAATTGATTTTCGCTTCGGCGTTGTCTTCTTTCGCCAAAACTGCATTGAAAATTTCGATTGCCCCAACGTAATTGAGGTCTTTCATAGAGCGTTTGCCACGCTCTACGCGAGAGTTGCTTTGCGCAAAACTTGCGGTTGCTAACATCAAAAAGACGAGTGTTAGCAAATTTGCTAATGAGTAAAAGCTACGATTTCTCATGACTTGTGCTTTAAAATTTCAGAACATTTGTTTTTTTAAGCCTTTTTTATTCTTGCGAAAAAATAGGCAATAAAAAAAAATGTACGTTTTTTTTACAAAATACTTTTTTTCAATTCCTTTATAAAGTGTTTCTAAAAAAGTTTTTGTTAAAACGCTTTCTGTCCGTGATTGAATGTTTAAAGTAATTTTTTTTAACCCCTTCTATTTTTGAAAAATGAAACGATTAAAAGCATTATTTTAAATAGTTTGAAAAAATGAATATAAAATAAATTTGAATTATTCTTAATATTTTCAAATCCTTTGCCAAAAGCTTTCAAATTGCTCCCCCCCCAGTATATTTGTCAAAAAAATGATAAAAACCATCTTTTTTTCAGTCATTTCCCCAAAAATGGACGACGATACTGGGGGGGTGCTTTTTGAAATCAAAAAATGAAAAACGAAGGTTGAAAAATATTTTTTTCAAGCCAAATTTGTCATTTTTTTTTAGAAATAACGCGGCGTTACGACTTTGCGTTCTTGATAATCCATCTCGTATCCGAGCATGACTTCAAACGAACCTTGCGCTTTTTGCTGCAACTTCGTGAGCGTGTAGTCATACGAAGCACCGATGCGCAAGCCACTTTTGAGGTAATACGCAAACCAAATGTCCGCCGAATCGAAGGTGGATTTTGAGTTGCCCGCGTTGTCTTTCGAGAAAACCTCGATTGCCGAACGGAACGACGTACCAATCCAAATGGTTTCGTTGAAAAACAACGACAAATCAATGTTAAATTCGGTCGGTGCGCCTACGTTTTGAAACGCAGAGTCGCGGTGCAAACGGCTGTCCAACGCTGCCGATTTGATGAGTGCCGAAGGTTTGAACACCAACGATTTGCCTTTGAGCGGAATGGCTCCGCCAATCGTCCAAAAATAGTGACGATATTGTTTTGCATAAATCGGTGTTTGACCTGGACGGTCCGATTTCGTCAAATCATACTCGATGATGCGCGGAACGCCCAACCCCGTGTAGAAATTTTTCGACGAAAAATAAAGCCCCGCACCTACATTTGGTCGCCAATAGTTGGGCGTAATTTCTGAAAACGCTGGGTCATTTTCGTCGTAAATCGAAAGTTTTGTCCAGTCAGCCCGCCAATTGTACATGCCACCTTGCACGCCAATTGCCAACTTATATTTTCCCATCGGAATGCGATAGGCATAAGAAGCATTGAAGCTGAGGCTGTTGGTGGGACCGATTTGGTCGTTGACGATGCTGCCGCCGATGCCGACTTTGTCGTTTTTCATCGGGGTGTGAACGGTCAATGTCTGCGTTTGCGGCGCGCCCTTGATGCCCCACCACTGCGTGCGGTGCAACAAAGTAGCCGTCAAATGGTCGCGTGAACCCGCATAAGCTGGGTTGAAAATGAGGCTGTTGAACATATATTTGGTGAACATAGGGTCTTGTTGCGCCCAACCTGTCACCGATGACAAGAGCATCAGAGTAAAAAGTGCAGTAGTTCTCTTCATTTTTTTAATGATTTTGAGAATTGTAAAAAGTCTAAAATATTTTAGAAAAAAATTTATTAGACTAAAAATTTACAAAATGAATGTAGTTTAAACGTATTAAAAAAAATTTACTTGAATTGAAGAAAAAATAAAAATCAAATGTAAATTTTAGCCCATTCAGAATTATAAAAAACTTTTTGAATTATAAAAAATATATAATTAAATTGTAATTTTCCCTTTTGAAATCTCGTTGTTCAATGATGATTCAAATCTTGTTTTATCCTCTTACCATTTTATTAACAAATTCTCGTGCCAAATTTTCATAATTTGACAATTGAAGCCTTTTTTTGAAAAATATTTTTATTTCATATTTCATAAAAATAATTTTCAAATCGTTAATTTCCCTAAAAATAGCCCCCCCCCAGTATAAATCCCCCCCCAGCCCCCCCGAAGGGAGGGAGTGAGGCATTTTTTTCAATTTTCGGTCAACCATCGTTTTAAATGGTTGACCGAAATTTGAAAACTTTTTATCTAAAAATTTGTAGATAACCGCTCAACAAAATGGTGCTATTTTCTTCGTCTCTCAACAAGTAGAAGTAGGTTCCGTCAGGCAATTCTTTGCCGTCCCATTTTCCTTCAAAATCGTTTTGATAATTTTTAGTAATCAAAACACGCTCGCCCCAACGATTGAAAATGCACAACGAATGGTTCGGATAACGCTCAATTCCTTCAATGATAAAGAACTGATTGAACTGGTCACCATTGGGCGAAATCGCGGAATATGCCTTCAACGTATCGCTACAAACGATAAAGATTCGGGCAATCGCGGTGTCGCAACGGTTTGGCACGCAGACGAGATAAGTCAACGTATCCCAACCACAAGTACCCGGATTTGGCGTATAGCGAATCAATCCTTTTGAAATGGTATCAATGCGCCCTTTTGTTGGCGGAATCAAGATTTCAAAATTGGTTACGCCCAAGCGAATGGTATCATTTCTGAACAAATTAATGACTTTGGGCTGGCGATTTCGTATCGTATCCACGTCATCATTTGCAATTAAAATCGTATCTCTCGGATTGCCGATGATGGCATAAATGTAGGTCGTGTCGCACACGCCGCGTGCATTACACACGACGATACAAGCCGTATCGCGTCCATTTTGCAACGCCGTAACCCGTATGCAGCGGGTGGCAGTGTCAATGGCAAACCGCGCTACCCCACTCCGCGAAGGACAAGCATTTGAAATGGTTGCCACGCGCCCTCCAATTTCTGTTGTGTCCACGACATTACACAAAAGTGTATCGCGTCCGATAATCTGAATCGGTGCAGAAACAAAACTTGGCGTAGGACGACGCGCCGTATCAATGACGCGAATGTAAACAATCGTCGTATCACAAACCCGCGAAAGGCGGTTACAGACAACGATACAAGCGGTATCACGCCCGACCAACAAGCCGCGCAAATCGAGGCATTTTGTCGTCGGATTAATCGTTACCAAAGCACGAACATTGCTCGAAATCGGGCAAATGTTGTAAATCGTATCCACTGCACCGCGAATTTGAGTCGTGTCAATGCCGCAATAGCTGGTGTCTTGTCCCAAACGAATGGTCAAACTATCAATTTTCAAAATGGGTCGAACCGTATCTGGTCGAACGATGATGTATAAAGTAGTGGTATCACAAACGCCACGATTGTTGCAAACGACCAAACAAGTGGTGTCGCGTCCAGTCGAAGTGGCACGAATATTCAAGCAAAAACGTCCAGAATCTAACCGAACCGTTGAATTGTCAAAATTTTGAGGCGCGCAATACGCAATACTCGACACGCGACCGCGACCCAAGCGCGAGGTGTCGGGACAATAATTGCCCAATTCCAATACCGCCAATGAAATGCTGTCCACACGTGGTCGAAGTATCGGTCTTGGTATTACGGTCACCGTTACAATCGTGGTGTCACAAACCCTTCCCGCCGAGTCACAAATGACGATACAAGCTGAATCCGTACCAATGGCACGCCCCCCATAAGTAACACAAAGACGAGTTGTATCTAAACTATAATTCACAAAAGTACCCGAACTGGCGGCGCAATAGTTGCGAATTGTTCTCGCACCTGTTGGGCGACGCAACGTACAATTGGTCGTCGAATCGTTGACATAAACCGTATCGTTGAGGCGATAGAAGCGTCTTTGCGCAGGAATCACGACCACTCGAATGTAAACCGTATCACAAACACCCGTCGAATCACAAACGCGATAACAAGCAGAATCCACACCCACCGTTCGACCCGTAAAGGCAACACAATTGGTTATCGGATTGAGGTTGAAAATCGTATTGATGCCCGTTGCAGCCGAACAAAGGTTTTGCAAACTCATCACCCGTGTCAAGCGCGTTAGGTTACAACGCTGCCCACTTGCACCGACTTGAACGGTATCTACGTATCGGAAAACTTGCCCTCCCGCAGGAACCGTGTCACGCGGACGAACCTGAATACCGAAATAAATGGTATCACAAACGCCCGACGAATCACAAATCCGTAAACATGCCGAATCTCTTCCGACCGACGTGCCGCGATACGTCACGCAACGGGTCATCGGGTCATAGGTAAATGTCGTGAAAATGCCCGTTAATGGAGAACAGAAATTTGAAACCGATTGAATGCGTGTCAATGCGGTTAAGCCACAAAATTGACGGCTTTGACCGACTTGAACGGTGTCAATAATTCGACGAACGCCACCGCGAGGCAAACGTGCCGTGTCCAATACTACAACTACATTCAAATAAACCGTATCACAAACACCCGCAGAATCGCAAATGCGCAAACATGCAGAATCTCTACCCACCGATGTGCCGCGATAAGTTGCGCAACCAGTAGTTGGGTCAAGCGTAAAATTGGTATGAATGCCAATTGAACCTGGACATAAATTCGTGAAACTCGCGATGCGACGATTGGTCATCAAACAACGTTGTTTCGTAGAATCAACAAAAATGGTATCTGTATATCGGAAAACTTGTCCAGATACTGGGGGGGGGAGTGGACGAACCGTTACGCGATAATAAATCGTATCGCAAACGCCCGTCGAGTCGCAAACGCGGAAACAAGTAGAATCCGTACCAATCACCGTACCACGAACCGTTACGCAACGGGTGGTAGGATTCAATGTAGCAGTAAAACGACTTGGCGTTGCGCAAATATTGGTTATTGATTGAATGCGCGTCAAACGAGTGAACGAGCAACGAATCAATGTAGAATCAACAAATAATGTGTCCACGTAGCGGAAAACTTGTCCCGCCGTTGGAACAACAATTGGATTCGGACGAACCGTCACTGTATAACGAATCGTATCACAAACACCCGTCGAATCACAAACGCGGAAACAAATCGAATCCATACCCACCGTGATGCCGCGAACGGTAACGCAATTT
>JBJOPA010000020.1:0-2853 GCA_046051005.1 Bacteroidota bacterium | reverse complement strand
AATGCAACTATCAAGTACAATTTCTTGGATTATTGGTACGTACCAGACAATGAGTTGAAACTCAACCCAGCTGGTGCAGGTAGCGCGCCTACCAAAAATCCTAAATAATATTTTTATAACTGGAATCTAATTGTTCAGTAATAAAAATAAAAAATGCCACATCGCGCCCAAAAGCGTTGATGTGGCATTTTTTTTTCTATCTACATTATAATTTGTAATTTTTATGATTTGTTGATTAAAAATAGCCCCCCCCCAGTATATTGATCATTTTTGGGGCATAAAACAATAAAAAATACCTTGATGGACTTGTTCCATCAAGGTATTTTTTATTGTTTTATATTTCTCTTGAATCCAATTTTTACAACAATGTAAGCATCGCTAATCCGATGCCGCTCGACACGGCAATGAGTTTTTTCCAAGCAAAACCGCCGTGATGATGCGCATCGTGTTCGCCTTCAAACAAAATTGTCGTAGCAATGTGAATCAACGTTCCGACCACAACTGCCACAACTTTGTGCAACGTTTCGCCATCGAAATGTAAAACTTGACCCAAATAAGCCCCCGAAGGTGACATCAACGAAAAAGCAAACATCGCCACCCAAATCCACTTGGTTTTCACGTGGCTGGATACCAATAACAAGACCAATGCAAACGCTTCTGGTGCTTTGTGAAGAATTACACTTAGATATAAATGATTATGCGTATGCGCTTCGCCGTGCTGATGTTCATGCAAATCGTGATAACCAGCCAAAGGCAAACCTTCCACAAACGCATGAACCGCCAACGCCAACATGACCTGCCAAGCAAATGCAGGACGCGAAATGTGAGAATGGTCGTGGTCGAGCGCATGTCCATGCTCGATGCCCATCGAAAATTGTTCTAAAAACAATTGCAAAAAGAAGCCACCCAAGACCCAAAAACCAATGTTGCCGTGCGTATGCTCGCCTTCGTGCGCATGAACTTCACCACCATAAACATCTGGCAACAAATGCAATATCAAAATTCCGAGAATGTATGCGCCACAAAATGCCATCACCAAAGGGAAAAGTCGTTGTGAATTTTTAAAAAATAACGCAACGATTCCGCCCAACATGACAGCTCCAAATAATAAAAAATATTGCCAAATTTCCATTTTAAATTATAACTATTTTAAAAGTATCTTGTAATAAATGCAACAAAGATACAATTACTTTTCATGTAGTGTTTAAAAACCTAATAAATCTTTCATAGAAAAAACACCTTTTTTCTCGACAAGCCATTCGGCAGCGACGACGGCTCCCGTTGCAAAACCCGTTCGACTGTGCGCCGTATGCGAAATTTCAAGCATATCAACGGCGGATTGATAACGAATTACATGCGTTCCGGGCGCGGGGTCAATGCGTTCAGAGCGAATCAACAGCTCATTTTTCTGTAATTTATCGGCTGGATACTGGGGGGTATCGTTTTTCCAGTCCGTTTTGCGGTCGAGCTGTAAAATGATGTCTTCTGCTAATGTGATGGCGGTTCCACTCGGCGCATCAAGCTTTGCAGTATGGTGTATTTCTGTCATGTCAACATCGTATTGCGGCTGTGTGTTCATCAATTCCGCCAATTTTCGATTGATTTCAAAAAAAATATTAACCCCCAAACTGTAATTCGAGGCGTAAAAAAATGCACCATTTTGGGCTTTCGTCAGTTCGCTAATCGCGGCAAAATGTTCGAGCCAACCCGTCGTGCCGCAAACCGTTGGAATGCCCAACGCCAGCAGTTTTTTCAGATTTTCAACCGCCGCTTCGGGACGCGAAAATTCGATGGCAACATCAATATCTTTAAAATTTTGTTCAGAAAACAAATCATGTTGAGCGGCATCAATGCGTAATTTGACTTCATGCCCGCGTTCTTGCGCGATGCGCTCGATGGTTTTGCCCATTTTGCCGTAGCCAATGAGCGCGATTTGGAGATTTTTCAAAGCTATTTTTTTTTGATAAAGAATTGGTAAATTCAAAAATATGATAAATGAATCAGAAATATAACAATATTCTTGTAAAATTGAAATGACAATGTTAACAGGTAGTTAATTCTCAAACAAATCGCGTTATCTTTGTGACAAACTTTTTACAATTGCGTCAAAATACCGCATTGTTGCAAGACAATTTTATTAACATGTCCTTGCTTCTTCGCTGACTTCGGTTGGCGGGGAAGTTTTTTTTTGTCTAAATTTAAAACTTTTTTGATTAAATTTTGACTAAATTTTGATTAATCGCACAGTTTCAGCGAGAACAAATCAAAATAAGCGTGCGGCAAAACGCCCGTAAATTGATTGCCAAAATGCAAATACGAAGGCGCATTAACAAAATTTACATGTCTGATATAACGATAAAACAATCTATAAATTTCCCCATCTTGCGTCAACGAACCTGAAATGCCGAGCGGTGTTTGTTCTGGATTTAGTTTGAATTGTTCATAAGTCATTAAAACATAATACAACGCATCTTGCGGCGTTCGGAACGAAAACGTATTCGTAAAAATCAAGTTGCGACCTTCAAAAAAGAACAACTGCGCCACGCCATCGCGAAGATTGACAAAAACTTGATGCCCCACTTGCATTTCCGCAATGCGCTGATAGCCCTGTATCAAAGCCGAAAGCGAGTGAAACGTTTGTTGATTCGGAAAATAATTGGAAAGTAAATTAATGACTTCATTATCAACCACATATACATTTTGCATTTGCACTTGTTTCAGCGCATCGCTTTGCAAACGCTCATGCGCGGACAATGAAGTTAAATTGTTCATATACGTTTTATGCTCGCGTGGGTCGTACATTTTTTCGGGAACCAGCGTAAAATGCGGCGATGAAATGGCGATTTTACAAGT
>JBJOPA010000019.1:0-4706 GCA_046051005.1 Bacteroidota bacterium | reverse complement strand
ATAAAATAGGCGTTTATACTGGGGGGGGGGTGTTTTTTGAAAAAAAATACATTTTGATTTGTGAATTTGTTTGGTTTAATATTACAATTGTTTAATTCTAAAAAAAGGTTAATGTTACGTTGGTAATGATTGATAGTAATTTATTCATAAGACCTTTTGACGCATTGGAAGCCGTTCCTTACGACCTTCTATTGCTGGCAGATGAAACCGTTGAGGCAATTAATCAATATCTCGAAGATGGGGAATTGTATGTGGGCGAAATCGAAAACCAAATTTCAGCTGTTTTTGTCCTAAAAGTGATGCGCGATGACTGCATCGAAATAAAAAATATTGCGGTTTCAAAGGCGCACCAACGGCAAGGGATTGGCACAATTTTGCTGAAATACATAACAGAAAACGCGCAAAAAAGACGCTTCAAAACCTTGCTTGTCGGCACTTGTGACCAATGTTTTAAAGAAATTGAGTTTTATAAAAAATCGGGTTTTGTAGATTTTGATGTTCGTAAAAACTTTTTTATAGACCATTATCATGCACCGATTTATGAAAATGGAGTACAAATTATTGACATGATTTTGTTGAAAAAAGATATTTAGTTTTCGTTACAATTGTTTGATTATTGGGTTGATAATCAATCAATTGTAATTTCAGACACAATATTTTTAGTAAAAAATTACACCACAATTCGCGTTCCGACCAATATGGAAATGCCTTGCACCTTGCCGCCTTGTATCGTCGCCGATGAACGCCAATAAGATGCGTCAAAATATAACGTCTGAAAAAAATCAGACGAGGTTTTGTAGCCCACGCGAAAACCCGTGCGACCCAAAATGCTGGATTGACGGACGGTTGACTGAACGACAACGGAAGGGCTGCTCAACACAACACGCGGCTCGCCCGTGTTCAAATAGCCAGCGCCAACGTAAAGAGAACCGAACCATTTGGTCTTGTCGCTTTTGAAATTATAACCTATGTTTGCACTCAAAGAAATAAAGGTGGCACTTGTGTTTTGAAACAAGAGCGGCGAACGGGCATCGGTTTGTTGTTGACTATAATTCAACGAATTAAAATCAACCAATACTTGTCCAAATAAATTTCGTTTAAACGACAGTTCTAAACCTGAATTAAAACCCAAAGAAGGTTTGATGGATTTGCCAAAAATGCCTTGCCCGTTGATGACACCAACGCCCGAAACAACGAAAAATTTAGAAGTATCTTGCGCATTGAGGTTCAAAAACCATAGGAAAGCAATAAAAAACAAGGTTATTTTCTTTTTCATGAGTCTATACAATTTAAAGAATTAGATAAAAGATTTAAGAATTTAGGACAAAAGTGTAGGATAAACATTGCAAAGTGGTCACAATTGAAAGAAAAATGAAATTCTTACGATTTTTCATAAAAAAAAGATTTTTTCCCCTTTTTCGGAAGAATTGAGGGCGTTTATACTGGGGGGGGGCGTTTTTTCTATTTCACAAACTCAAAAATACGCTTACCTTTGTATTTTACAAAAATTTGAAAGATGAAAGAAATATCCATAGAAGAATTTTATACCGATATTAATACCATTTTGCCCGACGGAATTGGTAAGGAAATTGGACATTTCAATGTGTTCGATGCAGCGGAGTTGTTTGAAAAAATGAAAAAAAACAAAACCATGCCTTACAATCGTCGTGCGTATTACAAAATAAGTTTAATCGTCGGCAGAAACACGGCTGAATACGCAGACAAAGTGATTCAGGTCGAAAAAAATGCGTTGCTCTTCGCTACGCCCAAAATTCCGTATCATTGGACACCATTGGATACGAATCAAAAAGGGCATTTTTGTATTTTTACGGAAGACTTTTTGTTGAAAGCAAAAAGCGGAATTGTGTTAGACGAATTGCCCATTTTCAAGTCAAAAGGCTACCCCGTTTTTCAAATTTCGGAAGCCGAAGAACTCGAAATTGAAGCCATTTTCAAGAAGATGCACAAGGAAATCGGCTCAAATTATGCCTATAAATACGACCTTTTGCGCAATTATGTCTTGGAACTTATCCATTACGGTCAAAAACTGCAACCCGCAACCGACCTTTATTCTACACACACGGCATCGGCGCGCATCGCGGCTTTGTTCCTCGAATTGTTGGAAAGACAGTTCCCCATTGAAACGCCACAACAGCAATTGCAATTGCGTTCTGCCAAAGATTATGCCGACCGTTTGGCGGTTCACATCAACCATCTCAACGCCGTTTTGAAGGAAAGCACAGGCAAAACGACGACGCATCTCATCAGTCATCGCATCACGCAAGAGGCAAAATATTTGCTGAAACAGACCGATTGGAATATTTCCGAAATCGCCTATTCGTTAGGTTTTGAAGAAGTGGCGCATTTTTCCAATTTTTTCAAAAAACACACCGCATTGTCGCCCAATAGTTTTAGAGTTTAAGCCGTAAAAAATAGCCATCATTTGTTTTTTGTAAATCATTCTTTGTTTTTTGCAAAGGCGGTTACTCGTTTTGTCCGCACCTTTGCACCATTAAAATTTTTAATTAAAAATAAAAAATAGAAAACAATGAGTAAAATCGCATTAGTAACAGGTGGCAGTCGCGGACTCGGCAGAGACATGGCGTTGGAATTGGCAAAAAAAGGTTTTGATGTCGTCGTGACGTATCAAACCAAAAGTGATTTGGCAGACCAAGTTGTCCAAGAAGTGAAAGGATTGGGCAAAAAAGCAGCCGCCTTGCGCTTGGACGTAGGCGTTGCGGATTCGTTTGACCAATTTGTAAGCACATTGGCGACCACTTTAAACACTGAATTTCAATCAGAAAATCTTTCGGCGTTGGTCAACAATGCAGGCGTTGGCATGTATGCTTCGTTTGCCGATACGAGTATGGAACAATTTGACAATATGGTCAATATCCATCTCAAAGCACCATTTTTTTTGACGCAAAAGTTGTTGCCGATGCTTCAAGACGGCGGCAGTGTGGTGAATATTTCATCGGGTTTGGCGCGTTTTAGCTACAACGGCTATGCGGCTTATGCCATCATGAAGGCGGCAATTGAGTCATTGAGTCGCTATCAGGCATTGGAATTGGGCGCACGTAAAATCCGCGTAAACACGGTTGCGCCGGGCGCGATTGCAACGGATTTTGGCGGCGGAACCGTGCGCGACAACGAACACGTCAACGCCATGATTGCTTCTTCCACGTCGCTTGGCAGAGTCGGTTTGCCGACCGACATTGGTTCGGTGGTTGCGTTTCTTTGCAGCGACGATGCAAAATGGATAAATGCCCAACGAATTGAAGTTTCGGGCGGCATTCATATTTAAAATGCTCGAAATACTGGGGGGGCATAAAAAATACAACCGCTTGATTGTCAATTTGACAATCAAGCGGTTTTTTGTTGAAATAAGGCAAATATACTGGGGGGTATCAAAAAATCACAAATGCTTGATTATCAATTAAATAATCAAGCATTTTCGATAAAAAAATTTATTCAAAAACTACACTTTCTGCAATTGCCCGACCGTCTTCTAAATCTTTTTTCACGCTATCCAATTTCATTTGAATGGTCATCATCGGCACTTTTCCGAGTGGGAAACGCAATGGTGCATTTCCATTTTTCACCATATCAACAATGGCTTGCGCTGCCTTTGCGGGGTCGCCTTCTTGCTTGCCGTCCACCGCTTTCATGCGCTCCCGAAACGCACCTGCGGTGGCATTGTAATCCTCGATTTTAAGTGCCGCTTCTTGAAATGCAGCGTTGGCAAAACCCGTTCGGAAAGGTCCAGGTTGTACAATTGTCAATTTAATATTGAGTGGCGCAACCTCTTGGGCGAGGGCTTCGCTGAATCCTTCGACGGCAAATTTGGCAGCATTGTAGATACCAAAACCCGCAAACGCTTTGATGCCGCCGTGCGATGACATCTGGATAATATGCCCGCTTCGTTGCACCCGCAGGAGGGGCAAAAACGCTTTTGTGACGTTGAAAGTGCCAAAAACATTGGCTTCAAACACAGTTTTTACCTCGCTGGCAGTGGCTTCTTCGACTGCGCCCGCAAAACCAAAACCCGCATTGTTGACCAACACATCAAGGCGACCAAACTGTTTTTTAATGGTTTTCGCCGCTTTTTCGATGTCTTTGATTTTTGTAATATCCATCGTCAAGCCGAGTGCGTCGCCTTTGTGGGCGTTGCTGAATACGTCGGCTTGAATGGGATTGCGAAACGTACCCACCACAAAATCGCCGCTTTCCATCACCGCTTCGGCAAGTGCTTTTCCCAAACCGCTTGATATGCCCGTGATGAACCAAATTTTTCTTTCCATTGTCATTAATTTTTTAAAATGATTGATTTTATAAATTACTTTTTTAATGGCGCAAAGGTCGGCATACTGGGGGGTATTCGGTTAGCGGAAAAACTACAAATTTCGGTATATTTCGGACATTTGATTTCTAAATGCTTTGGGAGACATATCCACTTCGGCTTTAAAAACCTTTGCAAAATAGGACAAATCAAAATAACCCAACTCAACGGCAATTTCGGAAACGCTGTAATCCGTGAAAGTCAACAAACGTTTGGCTTCTAAAATGCTTCGGGCGCGTATGAGTTCGCTCGTCGTTTTGCCCGTTATTTCTTTTGAAATGAGGTTTAAATGGTGTTGCGTGACGAATAATTTTTGAGCATAATCATTGGCGGTTAAACCTTCTTTGTAATGTTCATCAATCATTTT
>JBJOPA010000018.1:0-14442 GCA_046051005.1 Bacteroidota bacterium | reverse complement strand
GGTCGCCAAATTTGCATAGACGGTGTAATAATTTCCATGTCGAACGATGACCAATCGCCGTCCGTCAATGCTCTGAATGGCGGAAACGATGCCGCCAAAAACGGTGCGCACATCGGCTCCGCCTTGTGTGGAAATTTCAATAAATTCAGATTCTCCAAAATTTTTAGTAATCGAGCCTCCTGAAACGGGAAATGATAATCTGCCTTTACTGCCTCTGAAATCAGAGGAACGCGACACATCTTCGGGCGCGCTCACGACGGCTTCGGCTGGTTCGGCGGCTTGCGCGGCGGCTTCGACTTTTCGGCTTCCCGACGATTTTCTGCTGGCTTGTCGGGTTCGTTCGCGTTCGCGAGCGGCGGATTCGGCACGTTGGCGTTTTTCAGATTCTTCGGTCGCAATGACGCTTGAAATGGCACTTTTGAGCTTGGAATGCTGTTTTTGTTGCGTTTTGAGGTCTTTCGACAAGCGATTTGCTTCGCTTTGCAGTTGCGAAACGGTTTTGTTTTTTTCTGACCGCTCGGTCACGAGTTGCGATTTTTGGGATTGATACGCACCTACGAGCGTTGCTTTTTGCTCAATTTTTTGCGCCATCAATTCATTTTTAGCCGTCAACGAGCGTTGGGTTTGCAAAATGAGGTGCGATTGTTTGCGCCTAAATTTTTCATATTCTTTAAAATATTGCCACCGTTTATATGCCTTTCCAAACGACTCGGAAGACAGCAACAACAATGGCGCATTTTTGTTGATTTTTGCCCGATGCGCTTTGGCGACGGTGCGGGCATATTCGGCGCGCAACCGTTGCAAATCGGCGTTCAGCGAAGTCAAGACTTCTTGCGTCCGTTCGATGGCGATGTCAATGTCGTCGCGCTCATCTTCAAGGTGATTGATGAGGGCTTCTCGGTTTTCGATTTGATTTTGCAACACTTCCACGCGCTCGAGGTTGGCGTTGGCGCGTTGGCGCGTGCGATTGAGTTCGCCACTGGTTTGCTCAATTTTTTGAAGCAAAACGCGGCGTTTTTCCTCCAATTTCTCCCGTTTTTGCCCAAAAATGGGAGCTGTGGAAAATATAAAAACGAAGAAAAAAGAAACGCAGGTAAAATATTTTCTCATCAAAAGCAAATTTTCGTTGCAACAAAACTAAACATTTATGCGGCTCGGAAAGGTTTCCAAACCATCGGTTTCCTTTCAACGCAAAAATATAAAAAAGGATATGAAAATAAAAAAAAATGCACTTAAAAACATACCCCCCAGTATATTTGCCCAAAAAAGCCCAACGAAACGGATTCGTTGGGCTTTTTTGAAAGCAAATTTTGACCAAAAGTTAGGCATCTTTTTTCTCGTCGGTGTTCATGCCTTTTTTGATTTCGTCTTCCAAACCAGCGCGTGCGCTGTTGAACTCACGAATGCCTTTGCCAACGCCGCGTGCCAATTCTGGAATTTTTTTACCGCCAAAAAGCAACAACACCACGAGCAAAACCATAAACCATTCGCCCATTCCCATCCCTTGAAGAAAACAAAAAGTTCCTACCATTTCAAAAATATTTTTTAATTAGTTAATAATTTTTTATGACCACAATGCAATAATCTCATAAATTTTATCTCTTGTTTTCACTTGATTTTTCTTAAAAAATCATTGCCCACAAAAAATATTTGCAAATTTACGTTGAATTTTGACACCCTTAACCTTTCATCGTTTAAAAACTTTAAAAAAATATTTTTTGACTTAAAAATGACGGGCATTTTCCACTTTTTTAAAATAATTTTTATAAAAATATAATTTTCTAAAAAATATTTGAGAACTATTTTGTCGCTCGCGATGGCGCATTAAATTTTTTGTGGACAGAAATTTGTTAATAATTCTTAACTTTGCGCCCAAAATAGCCCCCCCCCAGTATAAAAGGCAATTTTGGACATTTTTTTAAAGTTTTTACCAAATAACAACCCAATTTTTTTTAGTTTAAGAAATAAAATATGGCTCGATATGAACTTCTGATGCCCAAACTGGGCGAAAGCGTAACCGACGCAACCGTCCTAAAATGGGTGAAAAACATCGGTGACCGCATTGAAATGGACGAAACGGTGCTAGAAATAGCGACCGACAAAGTAGATTCTATTGTGCCGTCCGAAGTTTCGGGCGTGTTGGTCGAGATTTTACACCCCGAAAACGCGGTGGTGGCGGTTGGTCTTCCGCTTGCTATCATCGAAACTTCGGCGGTTGCGGACGTTGCAGCCGCGCCTGTTGCGCCTGTTGCGGAATCGGTTGGCGTTTCTGTTGCGCCTTTGTTGGTCGAGTCTATGGTGGCTTCGTCGTCATCGCGTCCGTCCGAAAGTGGTCGTTTCTATTCGCCGTTGGTGCGCACGATGGCGCAAAAAGAAAATATTTCGACAACCGAATTGGCGGCGATTGTTGGCACGGGTCAACAAGGTCGCGTGACCAAACACGACATTTTGAACTTCCTTGCGAACCGTCACCTTGCGCCAACGCCTCAAATTGCTCCCCCCCCAGTATCGGAGCCAAAAATGGCGGCAAAAGCCGAAGTTTCGATGCCCACGCCTAGCACAAGTGGCAGTTTTTCGGGCAATGTAGAGATTATCGAAATGGACAGAATGCGCAAATTGATTGCCGACCACATGGTCATGTCCAAACATACGTCACCACACGTTACGTCTTTTGTCGAGGTTGACGTTACCAATTTGGTGTTGTGGCGCAACCGAATCAAAGGCGAATTTAAAGCAAAATACGGCGAAAACATTACGTTTACGCCCGTTTTCCTCGAAGCGGTTGCCAAAGCGATTGGTGATTATCCGCTCATCAATTCGTCGGTGGACGGCACTAAAATTATTGTAAAAAAAGACATCAATATCGGCATGGCGGCGGCGTTGCCGACAGGCAATTTGATTGTTCCAGTCGTCAGAAATGCCAATTTTTTGAACCTCGCGGGCATGACCAAACAAGTCAATGACCTTGCCGCTCGCGCTCGTGCAGGGCAACTGAAACCCGACGAAATTCAAGGCGGAACGTTCACGGTCACCAATGTTGGCACGTTTGGCAACGTGATGGGAACGCCCATCATCAACCAACCGCAAGTGGCGATTATGGCAACGGGCGCAATTAAGAAAAAACCTGCGGTCATCGAAACTGAATTTGGCGATGTGATTGCCATTCGACACATGATGTTTTTGTCGTTGAGCTATGACCACCGCGTGGTAGATGGCGCATTGGGCGGCTCGTTTTTGCGTCGCGTCGGCGATTATCTAGAACAATTTGACGGAAAACGAAGCATTTAAAATCTTCATTTTTTCGACATAAACAAAAAGCCTTGATGAACTGCATCAAGGCTTTTTTTATGCCAAATATACTGGGGGGTGGCATTTTTTTTGACAAAAACAAAATTTTATTCTTTTTTATCTAGGAACGGCGGCGATAAGTTTTTTTGTATAGTCAGATTGCGGTGCGTCGTAGATGTCGTCTGCAAAGCCGAGTTCTGCAATTTGTCCTTTGTTCATCACCATAATTCTATCGCTAATAAATTTGACAACTGAAAAATCATGTGAAATAAAAATCATGGTCAAATTCATTTTTTCGCGCAAATCCATCAACAAATTCAATACTTGTGCCTGCACCGATACGTCGAGTGCAGAAACGCTTTCATCACAAACCAAAAATCGCGGATTGACCGCCAACGCCCGCGCAATGCCAATCCGTTGGCGTTGTCCGCCCGAAAACTCATGCGGATAACGGTGAAAATGTGCCTCTGAAAGTCCTACGGTTTCTAATAATTCTAATGTTTTTTCATAACAAATTTTTTCTGAATCGTATATTTTATGGACTTGCATGGGTTCCATGATGGCTGCGCCGACGGTCAATCTTGGATTGAGGGAAGAATAGGGGTCTTGAAAAATCAATTGCACATTGCGCCGAAACGCCAATAATTCGGTCGAATCCATTGTAAAAACGTCGCGTCCTTCAAACAAAATTTGTCCTTCGCGACGCGGGGCGAGTCGCAAAATGGTGCGCCCCAGCGTTGTTTTTCCGCAACCCGATTCGCCCACCAAACCCAGCGTTTCGCCTTCAAAAACTTGAAAACTTACATTGTTGACGGCTTTTACGTAGTCCAACGGCTTGCCGAACCAATTTTTTTTGGTTACAAACCACGTTTCTAAATCCTTGACTTCGAGAATCGGTTTTTGTTGTTGTAAAAAAAGATTACGGTCTTTTGATTCTTGTTTTGGAATTTCCATCGCTTCGAGTGCGGCGACTACGGTTTGCGATTTTTCTGTAATTTTCATTGAACCGTCGTCACTATTTTCGACGGTCATAAAATCTTGAACAGTCGGCAATCGGCGCACGCGACGGTCGAGTGGCGGTCGGCAAGCCAGCAAACTGCGGGTGTAAGGGTGTTTTGGATTGTCAAAAATATCTTTTACCAAGCCCGATTCTACGATTTCGCCGCGAAACATGACCACTACGCGGTCTGCAATCTCGCGCACAACCCCCAAATCGTGGGTGATAAACAACATGCCCATGCCGTTTTGCTGTTGCAAGTCTTTCATCAATTCCAAAATGCGTTTTTGCACCGTCACGTCGAGGGCGGTAGTGGGTTCGTCGGCAATCAAAATAGCGGGTTCGCACGACATTGCCATCGCAATCATCACCCGTTGTTTTTGTCCGCCGCTCAATTCGTGCGGATAGGCGTTGAACGCCCGTTCGACATCGGGCAACCGCACTTGCTCGAAGAGGGCGAGGGTTTTGGCTTTGGCAGCTTGTTTGGTCATCGTTTTGTGATGCACCCTGATGGCTTCTACGACTTGATCACCGCATCGAAAAACGGGATTGAGCGAGGTCATTGGCTCTTGAAAAATCATTGCCATTTCGTTGCCACGCACGCGACACATGTCATTTTCAGACGATTTCAACAAATCGGTTTCCGTTGCTTCCCCCCCAGTATTTAAGTAGATTTTGCCTGAAAGTTGGGCATATCTTTCGTCCAACAAGCGCATGGCAGCCAACGAAGTAACAGATTTTCCGCTGCCCGATTCGCCTACGATGGCAACCGTTTCGCCTTTGTAGAGGTCGAAATTTACGCCTTTGACGGCGCGGGTGATGATGCCTTTGTTGCTGACAAAACTGACTTCCAAATTCTGAATCGAGAGCAAAGGTATTTTCGTCATGGCTATGTTTTTTTTATAAAATATTTTTTGAGATATAAAATATCAAAGTGGGTTGCAAAGTTAATAAAAATTTTTTTTTATCAACAAAAAAATGCCCCCCCCCAGTATTTGTCCCCCCTCAATCCCCCCGAAGGAAGGACGTAACTCATTTTTGTCGGTTTTTGAAATAAAATTAAATATTTTTGATGAAAACAAAAGCTAAAATGGACTGTTTTTATACTTTTGTCCGATGAAAAAACGTTTTCCAGAGGTTGAAAAAAAAATTAGTCAAATCAAAAAGAAATATGAAAAATAAAACAATACATAATATCGCGTTGCTTTTTTGTTCTTTGTTGAATATTTTGCCGATTGCTGCGCAAAATACGCTTCAAATTGGTGAATGGAAAGCGCATTTGCCCTACAATTCGGCGCAATCGGTGACCCAAAGCAACGACCAAATCTACTACGCAACCCCCATTTCGATTGCCGTTTTTGATAAAAAAAACAACGCCTTTTCCGCTATCGAAAAAACGGACGGACTGAGCGACGTGAAACCAAGATTGTTGAAATATGATAAAAAAACAAACACGTTAATCGTCATTTATGAAAATTCTAACCTCGACCTCGTGCGTGACGGCAAAGTAACGAATCTAAATTTTATCCAAAAAAATATAAATATTTCAAGCGACAAGCGCGTCAACGATGTTTTTTTGTCAAACGATACGGCATATTTGGCGTGCGGTTTTGGCGTGCTGACCCTCAATTTGAGCCGTCGCGAATTCATCAGCACTACATTTTTTCCACAAAACCAAGTTTTTAACGTCACGACATTTCAAAACCAAGTGATTGCCGCTACGGAAAAAGGTATTTTTCGATTTCCGAACGACGGGCGTGGCAATATTGCGGACTTTCGGAGTTGGCAGCCGCTCGACACGGCGTTGGGGCTACCCCCCCAGTATCGGAGCCGTGTTGCGCGGGTTTTTAACCAAAAATTGTATTTCGATTGCGACGATACGCTCAAAATGTGGCAACCAAATCGCGCCAATGTCCGCAACATCGCCTACGACTCCGACCAATCGCTCCAATTTTTGAGCAGCGAAGGGCAACGTTTGTTGGTTGGTTTTTATTGTAAAAATAATTGCGACAGCAAGATTTTTGTTTCCAATAGCGACACCACGTTGCGCCGATTGCCTAATGATTGTTCCTCGCGCACGACCCAAGCGGTGGAAGACGAACAAAATAATATTTGGATTGCCGACCAATTTCGCGGTTTTGTAAAACAAAATAATAGTAGCGGCTGTGCATCTGTTCGCATAAATTCTGTTTATGAAGCCAGTTCTACGGATTTTTCATTTGAAAAAGACGGCAATGTGTGGGTAACGTATGGCGGCGTGAGTGGCATCAATCCACTTTTTTCGCCTTCGGGATTCAGCGTTTTTCGACAAAATAGTTGGAAAACTTTTAATGGAAACAACCTCGAAGCCCAGTTTTTTTTGGATTCCGTGATTAAAGATTGCCACAAAATTGCGGTTTCTCCCAAAACGGGGAAAGTCTATGTTGCCTCGTTTCTCAACGGGCTGATTGAGTTGCAAAATGACAAAATCACGAAGCGTTTTTCAGAAACAAATTCATTGTTACAAACGGCACTTGGCGACCCTGGTTCGCGGCGCATTGGCGGCGTGGCGTTTGATGCAGACGATAATTTATGGATAAGCAATTCTTTTACCAACAATCCACTCGTTTTGATGCAGCCCAACGGCTCCATGACGCGCATGAGAAGCGGTTTGCCGAATCAAACATTTCAAATATTGGTGGCTTCTAATGGCTACAAATGGCTCATTTCATCAAGTGGTTTGGTGGTGTATGACGACAAAAAAACGCCCACGCAACCCAACGACGACCGTTTCAAGGTGTTTGACGGAAGCAATAGCGTGTTGGGAAAAATTGACAATCCGCCTATTAACGCGATTGCCGAAGATTTAGACGGACGCATTTGGGCTGCTACGGCAAACGGTGTCGTGGTATTTGAATGCGGTGACGACCCGTTCAACGACCGTTGTCAAGGTCGTCAAATTATCGCCGATTTGGGCGGCATTGCAGAGTACTTGTTGCGACAGCAAAATGTGACGACGGTGGCGGTGGATGGAGCCAATCGCAAGTGGTTTGGAACGTCTGCGGGCGGCATTTTCGTTCAAAATGCCGATGGAACGAAGGAAGTTGTGAAATATAACGTCGCTAACAGCCCTTTGCCGTCCAATCAAATTAGCGCGTTGGGCATTGAGCCAAAATCGGGAATCGTATGGATTGGAACCGCCAACGGCTTGATGTCGTTGCGAAGCGATGCCACAAAAGGCGGAAAAACGCACGAAGCCATCGAAAATATCATCGCTTTTCCGAATCCCGTTCGAGCGGATTATGAAGGCGAAATTGCGATAAACGGGTTTGCCCGCGACGCAAATATCAAAATTATGGACAGCAACGGCAGGTTGGTGAAAGAAATGAAAGCACTCGGTGGACAAGCCCTCTGGGACGGACGCGACCAAAGCGGCAACCGCGTGCAATCGGGCGTTTATTACGTCTTTGCCGCCAATGCTAAAAATCCAGAAATTGGTGATGCCGTTGCCACAAAAATTTTGATTTTTAGAGAATAATTAAAATAAAACCAACCCATTTCCTTGTATTTTTCTTCTCAAAAAATAGCTTTCTGGGGGCTGGGAGGGGCTTATACTGGGGGGTAACAATTTTTGAAAAAAAATGATGGATTACGAAAATTCACTTTCCTTTGCGAGACATGCCGACCAAAATGACCCGCTTCGCGATGCAAAACGCTTGTTTCATCAGCCTCAAAAGTTGAATGGGAAACGATGTATTTATTTTTGCGGCAATTCGTTGGGATTGCAACCCAAACGAACCAAAACATTGCTCGACAACGAGTTGAAAAATTGGCGCGAACAAGGCGTATTGGCTTGGCACAATGACGAAACGGGTTGGTTGCATTATCACGAAATTTTAGCGCAACAAACTGCCCCAATCGTAGGCGCAAAGCCCGAAGAAGTGGCAATTATGAACACTTTGACCGTCAATTTGCATTTAATGATGGTGTCTTTTTATCGCCCGACAGCGAAAAGATTTAAGATTTTGATGGAATCGAGTGCCTTTTCGTCTGACCAATATGCCGTCGAATCGCAATTGCGTTTGCATGGTTACGACCCCAAAGATGCACTCATTGAGGTCGCGCCACGCACGGGCGAGACGTGTTTGCGGCTCGAAGACATCGAAAATGCCATCGAAAACGCGGGCGAAAATCTTGCATTAGTCTTGTTTAGCGGCGTTCAATATTATACGGGTCAATTTTTTGATATTGGGCGGATTGCGGCGGCGGCGCATCGGGCGGGTGCGATGGCGGGTTTCGATTTGGCACATGCGGTAGGCAACGTGCCGTTGTCGCTGCATGAAATTGGAGCGGATTTTGCCGTTTGGTGCAGCTATAAATACCTCAATTCTGGACCTGGCGGCGTGGGCGGCGCGTTTATTCACGAAAAACATCATGGGCGGCTCGATTTGCCGCGCATGGCGGGTTGGTGGGGCTATCATTTGGCGACTCGCTTCCAAATGCAATCGGGTTTTGTGCCGATGTCTGGTGCGGCGGGTTGGCAGATTTCGACGGCGCAAGTGCTGCCTTTTGCAGCAAATCGGGCGAGTTTAGAGGTGTTTGCCGAAGTAGGCGGCAGCGAAATTTTGAGAAAAAAATCAATAGAATTGACTAATTTTTTAGCATTTTTATTGAAAAAATCTAAAAATTTTGATACCCATTTTGACATTATTACGCCACAAAATTCGCATGAACGAGGGGCGCAATTGTCGCTTTTGTTCAAAACGGGTAGCGTGGGCAAGGCAACTTTTCAAGCCTTGCAAGCGGCGGGCGTAGTAGGCGATTGGCGAGAGCCAAATGTAATTCGGTTAACGCCTGTTCCGTTGTATAATTCTTTTGAAGAAGTCTTCAAAGTGGGAAATATTTTCTAAAAAATAAGAAATCTATAAAATTTTTGCAAAAAAGTGTCCCCCCCAGTATCCGATACTGGGGGGGACACTTTTTTATCAAAATTTTATAAATAGATATAAATTTTTAATGTATTTTTATAATATTACATTTTTTATTAAAATTTAAATAAAAAATATATTTACTTTGCCCAATTTTCTGAAAGGATTTTTGAAATTTGGTTGTATTTTTGAATCTATACGACTGGATATTTCAAAGTTGTTACCCTAAAAGCCTACTTTTTTCTATTGTTTTTTGACTTTTTAAAATATAAAAATACAAACGAGGTGCAGTTGGGTCTGCATACTTTTTACAAGTCATTTCTCTTAAAAATCGGATTTGTTTTTGCTGTTGTGGTGTCGTCTGCAACTGCACAAAATTCGTTTGCTTCTCTCCAAAAAACGCCTATCGAACGGCAGCCTTGCAACCTTTCATTGCTTGAAAAAAATGTCCGAAAAGGCAATTTTGTCGCCTTGCATGATTTGTGTTCGTTGCTCGACCGACCTACGACGGTGGCTGATTCGGCGCGTCAAATTTTGTTACAAAACACTTTTTTTCAAGACCACGAAATTTTATTCAAGACTTGCACGCGACGCGAGGCGATGCAATTCTTGAACAACAATGACGGAAAAATTCGATATTCCGAACTCATGCATGCGTTCTACCTCACGCCCATCGAGTTCCATAAGCCCCCCCCCAGTATCCGCTTCGTTTTCAAGCCTTTGGGCGACTCTGTTCGGCTCGAAAGCAGCCGCGCACTCCGCAATTTTGTCCAAGAATTTAGTAAATTATTGAAAAATGATGACTCGTTGCGGCTTCCAACTTTCATTCAACGGATTGCCGACCTCAACACACGCGAGGCATACGGTTGGTTGTTGAATGTGATTGAAAATCGTACTTTTGGCACGCGCCGACACCCGATTTACAACCAAATAGCGGTCAAATTGCGAGATTTTCCGCAATTGCGCACCATTCAAGTCTTGTTAGCGGCGCATGCGGATTCGATTTTTCAGGAAAACGACATCATTCCAACGTTGATTGTGGCGGCAAATCAGCCCGTGCGTACGCCCGAAGTGCTGCGCTTGATGTTGGATAGTTTAGAAAATAATTTAGATTTGATTCGATACAATGGCTACATGGCAAGCGTATCGGTGAATGAAAATATGTTTTATGAGCGGGTACATTTTCTAGGAAAAATCATGTCAGATTATAATAATTTGGCGTATATCAGACGCAATGCCAACCTCGATTTGATTGCCACCGAAGACCCGCGTGCCTTGTTTTATACCGCCATTCAGTTGCGGCTGAACCCCAGCAACCAAATTCTTTTCTTCAAAAGATTAGAAAAAATGACACATTTGCAACTCCATTTTGTCAATAAAAATAACGAATGGGCTGCCGTTGGCGTTCGCCCGTGCGACGACGAAATGTTGAAACAAGTGGTGCAATTTTGGGCAACGCATTATGATGATTTTGAATGGGACAAGTCGCAACAATATTTTGTCAACAAAAATGAAATTGCGACGCGCAAAGAACGCTACGAAGGAGCTTTTCGGACGCTCAATTCTACGAGTGATTCGGCGGCGCGGGCGGCTTTTTTGTTGTTGACCGAAGGCGAACCAAAGGAAATAGAAACATTGGCGAACCGCTATCGTGGCGCATTTAGCCAAAATTTAAATTCGTTATTGCCCAGTTTTCGTTATAGTTATATCGAACAAATGTCGAATTTGACGCGCTATTGTCGGTTGCAACAAATAGATTACACGCTTTCGCCCGAATTGGATTCGCTCAAAAATTTGTTATTAGACCAAGATTTGACGGAAAAAGAACGTTTTGAACTCGAAAATCTGTTGCTCAAAAAAATGACGATTGACAAAGTCACCGCCCTCGAATACGCGACTTTGACCTATGCCAACGACCATTTTAATGATTATTTATTTTCAATCGGACGGATTTTAGATATTTTTTATTCGCAAAATTGGCAAAAAATTGTTGAAAATCCAGTTCAATTGAGATTGTATTTAAAGAAAACAACTTTGTTTAGAAAAATTGGACTCATCGGCGGAATCTGCGAATCTTATCGAAGAAAATTTAATTATTATCAAAAAAACTCCCCCCCCAGTAATTTAGAAAAAACGCGCCAATTATTAGACTTTTTGGCGCAAACGGAAGACGACAACGACATTTTAGAGGAAATAAAAGCCATTTTGAATGAGTTGAAAGATGATAATGAAGCGGCAATTGACCCTAACGAAGTTTCGTATTGGATTCAACAAATCATCAATTCACCGTCGTTTTTTGATGAAAGCATGAACATAAAACGCCTTTCCGATGCCGATGTGCAAGCAATTGTGAATGCGTTGCAGTTGGAACGCGACCGCGAAATTGTTAAAATTTATTTTAAAATATTGACGCAAGGTGCGGATTTGGTGGCGGTTCCGCATTTGTTCCGAATCATGGGCGACGGGCGCACGATTGAGCGAAACCTCGACAATCAGCCCGTCACGATAGGACAAAAAGTGGTGGACGTATTAGAAAATATCTATCGCTACGAATTTGCTGCCGACAATCCAGAAGAAAAATTAGCGTTTTGGCGAAACTTGCGCGACACGGACGGCGAAAATTATAAAAAATGGGAAACCATATTTTTTGAAAAAAGAATTGGTGACATCGAACACCAATTGAATCGCGAACAAGCAATTAGTTTTTCTAATATGTTGGCGATTTTGGATTCCAGACTTTACGACGACAATCGCCATCGAAGCCTCATTTTGAGAGCATTGCCACGCCTAAAACCCATTTCAGGCATCAAGGCGGTGGGGCAAAAAATGAAACTCAAACCGCAAACCGAAACCCAAGTTTTTGAAAAAACAAACATGGTGGTGCGCGATTTGGACAAGGTTTTGAGCGCATTTGTGGTCGAAAAACCAGAAGATTATACAAAAATGTTAGATTTTATGAATCGTAAAATCGAGCAATATCGGCAAAATTTGTTTTCGCAAGACAGTTCAGAAGCCACACATAAGAAAATTTATAATGAGTTGGGTGGCTTCACCAACGACCTCATGCGCAACGTGCGATGGTTTGCCGATGCGTTGCGGGCTGGAAAGATACCCCCCCAGTATCGGCAGCAATTGGCGGACAATTTGAGCATTTATTTGAACAGCGTAGGCGATATTTTGTCGGAAACGGAATATCAAAACACCCAACTCAACATCGTTCAACTCGAAAATGTGGGCGTTTCGACCATCGAAGCCATTAGAAAAATTAATCAATTGGACTTGTCGCCCAACGAACGCCAAAAATTGCAAAGTGATTATTTGGCGCGGGTCAGCTATCGCGAATTGTCAGATGTGTTGGCAATTGCGGACGAACTTAGCCCCGAAGCTTTGCGATTTGTGCAGCGCGATTTTGGTTTGCCCTTGTTCGATTTTGATTCCATTTCGCGCAAAGATTTTATACAAGACCACAAAAAAATGACTGCCTTTGAGTTGTATCGTCGCTATTTGAAACGCTTTGGCGTTGATTTTGAAAAAAATGACGGCGCATTAGATTATCAAAAAATTTATAATATTTTAAAATTTGAAATTGTTTCTCCATTTGCCGCTATTGGTGGCGAACGGCGCGATTATTTTGCCTACGGCGTTATCAAATTATTAGAATTTGAATTTCAAACGTTGAAAGGTTTCCATGAAAAATTGAACGAAAACCAAAGCACGCACACCTTCAACGCCTCGAAACGAGCATTGTCTTGGATGCAATTTCTAGAAAAAAAACAACTCGTCAATCCCAACATAGACGAGCCGCCTTCTTTCAATCAAGGCTTTGTTTCCACAAAATAGATTAAAAAAAAATGGTCTTTTTGCCAAAAAAATGTAATTTTGCGGCATGAAAGATAAACGTTTACTCATTATTTTCCTAACCATCTTCATTGATTTGTTGGGTTTTGGTCTCATTATTCCACTTTTATCGCCTTATGCAAAGGAACTGGGCGCACCTGAATGGGCGGTCGGCATGGTGGTTGCCATGTACCCGTTGGTCAACTTTTTTTGTACGCCAGTGTTGGGGTCTTTGAGTGACAGAATCGGTCGTCGTCCCATCATTTTGGGGGCGATTGCGGTCAATTTTTTTGCAAATCTGCTTTTTGCACACGCCAGTACGATAACGTTGCTGGTTTTTGCGCGGATACTGGGGGGCTTCGGTTCGTCTAATATTTCGGCGGCGCAAGCCTACATTTCAGACATCACGCTGCCCGAAAATCGTGCGCGGGCGATGGGCATGATTGGCGCGGCATTCGGATTGGGATTTGTGTTGGGACCCGCCATTGCCAGTCCCATTTCAGAACGTTTTCCCGACTCGGATATTTATATTTTGGGGTTGATTTCTGCTGCGTTGTGCCTCTTGAATTTTGTGTGGGCTTATTTTGCGTTGCCCGAATCTTTGGACAATAAAAATCTTTCCGCTAAAATAAAATTTGTTCCAATTAGTGATTTTTTAGATGCGTTTCGTCGTCCAGTTATTAAAGAAATATTGACTTTTAATTTTGTTTATATCACCGCTTTTATGTTTTTACAGGTGACACTTTCCTTGCTTTGGCTCGACCATTATGGCATGACGAAAGCCGAAACCGCCAAAGGTTTTATGACAATCGGCATTCTGACGGCGATTGTGCAAGCGGGTTTGGTAGGCAGATTAGTGAAAAAATTCGGTGAACGCAAACTACTTCAGACAGGCACATTCATCATGGCAGTAGGGATTTTGATGCCGCCGTTTGCGTTTAAAGAACCGACTTGGTTGTTCTTGGTTTGCAATTTTGTTTCGATTGCACTCATTTGTTTTGCCAACGGCATGATGACACCTACTTCAAATTCGTTGTTGACGCAACATGTGGGCGCGCACGAACAAGGCAAAATTCAAGGATTGGCGCAATCGTTTAGTTCGTTGGCGCGGGTTGTGGGCGCGACGTTGAGCGGCGTTTTGTACTATTTTCACTACGCATTGCCTTATGTTTGTGCGTCGGCGTTGATGTTGCTTTGTTCTTGGTTGGTCAGATTAGCAATTGTTCAAATGCGAACAAAACCCGTTTAAAGACCGTAAAAGTATAAAAAAAATTGAAAAAATCTGAAAAAAGGCTCCCCCCCAGTCAATGGTGTATAGTTAAGGAAAATGTATTGTTATAACTTACTTCAAAATTGGCGTTTTCAGGCGTTTTTGGCGGCGAGATTTACGAAATCTTAAAGATTTCATAAATC
>JBJOPA010000017.1:0-11453 GCA_046051005.1 Bacteroidota bacterium | reverse complement strand
CAGTTGTGTCACATGTGACATTAAACACGACCATTCCTGTATCACAAAGGAAAAATTGATTACAAATTCGATATTCAAAAGTATCTCTTCCGCAATATCCTGTTGTGGGTTGATAAATTACATTTGAACCCGTGCCAAAACCGATGTTGCCATGTCTTGGATTCGATACGATTTGTACACCGCCTGTCAATGTTCCAAAAATGGAGTCATTCAAAACGGGGTCAAACGTCAACGAAGTATTTCGCGTTGTCGAATAGCTGTCGTCGCGTGCGATGGGGCGGCGATTTTGACCGTTGCAAAGTACGCTTGCATAAAGGGTATCGGTACAACCTGACGTATTGTTGCGAATCACGATTGTGTGATTGCCGACTGCCAATCGCAAACCGATTCCGTTAGAAACCAATCCTGTATTGAGTTCTAACAAACCAAATGCGCCGTTTGCGATGCGCGTAATGCGCATGTCACCATAGCGATTGCGCGAATTGCCGCCGATGATTGAAAACGTGGTCGTATCAATGCGCCAGTTTCCAATGGGGTCCCATCGGTTCATCGAATCTACGAGTTGTGGAATCGAATTGAAGGTTGTCAAGGTGCGATTTACGCCATTGAGTGACCAAAAATCGAGGCGATAGGGTGGGCGTTCGCCCATGCTCGGAATCGAGAAATAAGTATATGTATAAATTGTATCGAAACTACAACCTTCTTCCATTGCGTTGAAACGAACGCCATTGTCGGTTAGAGAATAGTTGTTTCTGAAATTAGTCAAATTGTTACTTCCTGTAATACAAAAAGTAGCGAACGCATTACAATCATTGCCAACATTGGCAACAAAAGTAGTGTCCACGTTGAACAAATTACAAGGATTTGTCCGTCCGCCCGAACCTCCGTTGGGCGAAATGGTGATAATTTGAGAAGCCGTTTGGCGATTTCCACAGCTATCCGATGCCGTCCAAGTGCGTGTAATGGAGCGTCCGTCGGCAGCAATTGCTTGCGAAAAAACGGGCGGAATGAAGCCATCACAGCCATCGAGCGCGCGAACGGTAGTGGGCGCAATCGGCACAGTCGCCGCCGTAACCGTGATATTGCTCGGTACATTTTGGAAAACTGGGGCGCGTGTGTCCACCACTTTGATGAAAATTTGGATTTGTGAGCGATTGCCGCACGAATCGAAAGCCGACCAATTGCAACTGATGAGGCTTCGATAGCCTTCGCGGGCGCAACTGCCCACCCGAATGCCCAAATCTACGAAACGAATGGGCGACGAATAGCCCGAATTGTCCACCGCAATTGCGTCGCTTGCGTCGAAAACGCGCATGGCATCGCACAACATCGTGAGCGTGTCACCGTTCAAGAGTGCTTGCAAAATGGGGGTTGTGAACGTGATTTTCGGACCTTCGGAGTCAATAATGCCGCCGTCCACCACCGCATTGCTGCTTGTGGTGACCGAAATTGGCGCAGAATTGCCTGTTGCGTCCACATCGCTGTCTATCGTTCGGTCTGTGCCTTGCGCGAGCGGCGAAAACGCCAAACCCGTCGCCGTACGCGCAAAACTGAACGCAACGGTGTAAGAACCATCGGCAATATTGTCAAAATTGTACGTACCTGTGTTGGTCGTGGTTGCCGTGCGGACGACTTGTCCCAGTGCCGTTCGGAGCGTAACAGTTACATTGGGAACGCCCAAATCTGTTGCTCTACGAATGCCGTTGCGGTCGCAATCAAGGAAAGTTCGCCCTGCAATGTTGCCCGCCATGCCGTTCGATGCGCTCAAAAAGAGGCAAATCCCAACGAGCGTGCGTGTGAGACGACCAAAGAAAGTAGCGGTTTTCTTCATATTATGCATAGTTTAAAATTCGTTTTTGGACAAAATTTGGCTTTGCTCCAAAAAGTTTCTACAAAAAAATGGAATGATTCGGCAAGAGATAAAAGTGGAATATATATCAAGAAGATGGCTAATTGCATATTGATTGTCAATGCATTACACATTAAAAAACAATTTACAAATCAGTAGAAAAGCACATTTGGTTCAAAAAAAACCAAATATACTGGGGGGGGGGCAGTGGATTGAAAAAAAACTAAAAAAAATATGTTGCCAGAGTGTTGTTAACGTTGCTCGATTCGTTGGATTGATTTTTTGAAAATAGTAGTCAAAAAAATCGCCCCTATTTTATGATAAAATTGCCTTTTTTATCAGTCGTAAGATTGTTACTTCTGTGTTGTAATTATAAACGTTATTTGTATATCTCAAAAAAACTAAATACTTGAAAACATCAATAAAATACCCACTCCAAATAGTCAGCAAAATTAGTGACAAATTCCTTAAAAACGTTCTTTTTTCTCAAAATATGCTAAAAACTATTCATTTTTGGTAATTTTTACATCAAAACAAAAACGTATTTGAATTGTTTTTTTATAAAAAATATACTACAAAACATCTTTACATGACGTTTTGCAATCAAGCGTTTTGTTGAAAAAATAGCGAGATTATTGCGGCGGATTGTCGCCACAGCCAGTTTGCCAACGGTCTTTTTCTACGGTTTTGCCGCCCGTTACTTTGATGCTGTCATTTTGAGTCAACGTCTCGTTCTGAAGTTGTTTTTTCAGGTCGTCGAGGCGCGGTTGTTTTTTGTCTTCCATAGTAAAAAATAAAATTAGAAAATTTACTAAAAAAATATATCGAATTAGACGCAAATTTCCCCGAAAAGAAAAATGCTGGATAGTTGCCGAAAATAAAAAAATAAAATTACAGATTATTTTTTTTGAACTTTAAAACGCCAAGACAAAGTATGTTTTATCTCAATATTTCAAAACCAAATCCGCACGGTATTGGGGGGTGCGTTGGTTTGCTCAAAACGTATATTTTTTGGTTACGAAAAAATTGTAAAATGATGTTTTTGCGAGAAAAAATTTAATCTAATTTATTATAGCTGGTGCAAATTGCACAATTTCGACATAAAGTTAAGGCAATATCTCCAATTCTACCAAACATTATATCTATTTTTTTTTATTTTGTGAAAAAAAAAGTAGTAGTTGAAACCGATATTTTTAAATATTTTTATTTGCAACGTCTATCTTTCTGAAAAAGAGTTGTTTAAGAATTAAATCATAAATTTATATTTTCAAAAAAAATACGTTAACGATTTTCAAAACTTACATATTATTTTGTAAACCCTTCAAAAATTCCATGAATGCGGCGCGGCGGCGGCGCGAAACTTCAATCTTTGTTCCGTCTTCCATACACACGATGCTGTCGCCTTTGAGAAAGCGATTCATGTAATTCAAATTAATTAAATGTTTCTTATGAACGCGATAAAAATTCATCGTTGCCAACAATTCTTCGTAAAATTTGATGGTTTTTGCCACCGTCATTCGTTCGCCTGTGGTCGTGAAAATGTGCGTATAATTGTCATCTGCTTCCAAGCGCGCCACGTCTTTGATGTTCAAAAAATAGATGCCATCGAGCGCAGAAATACTGATTTTTCCAAATACATTAGTTTTATTGTTATAGTGTTGTTGGAACACATCAAAGCGATTGCCCATCTTTCCGACGCGACCCGCACGCACCCGCGCCACCGACGCTTTGAGTTCTTCGGGGTCAATGGGTTTCAAAATATAGCCAATCGAGCCATATTGACAGGCTTTGACGGCAAATTGGCTGTAAGCGGTTACGAAAACCACCTCGAACGGAATGTCTTCAAAGTGCTTTTGCACCTCGTTCAACACCTGAAAAACCAAGCCGTCGGAGAGGTTGATGTCCAAAAATGCTACATCAATCGTCGCCCCAACCTCTATCAAAAGGCGCGTCGTTTCGGCAACGTCTTCTGAAATTCCTACGATTTCAACATCGTCGCAATATTTGGTCAATAAATTTTGTAAATTTTTTTGACCGCTCACTTCGTCGTCTGCTATGATTGCTTTCATACCGAACACCCATTTTATGGGACTTTTTTATAAAAAAAAATCTTAATGCCAAACCGTATTCTCAACGAAATTAACCGCTTGTTTGTTTCAAATTGACGTACAAAAATAGCGATTTATTTTGAACCAAATGCCACCCCCCAGTATATTTCTACTTTTTTTTCCATTTTTTCAAAAAAATAATTAAAAAAATAAATTATTTTTAATTTTTATATGAAAATTATGAAATAATTTTATTCCACTTTTCTATTTTTTTTCCAAAAAATGCAGCAAATGGCTTTTTCCAAACGTTATATTTTTATCAACTCGTTCTGAAAATTTAATTTATTCACTTTTTTATTGAAAAAAAATATAGAAAAATGAAACGTTTTTTCCTATTGATTGCCTTTCTGAATCTGGGTTTGCTGCATCTGAACGCCCAACAAACTCGAAAAATAAGCGGCGGTTTGCGCGTAGGTATGGGCGCAAGCGACATTTTTTACAAGCAATTTGACGCAAAACCGCGTCTCCAAAACTATCAAATTGCGGCTTTCGTGGACATTCCCGTACAAGACGTGTACGCCATTTCGACGGGTTTGGAATGGACGCAAAAAGGCAGTTTCAAGCCCGTTATCGGCTCCGAAGAAAGCATAAAACGGAGTGCGGATTATCTTCAAATTCCGATTTATTTTTCGTTTTTGGAAAGAAAAATGCGTTTTGATGTGGGTGTTTATGGCGGTTATGCCTTGAACGGAAAAGAAATTTTATTTGAAAATGACAAGCCAACGCAAAATATAATTGATATTTTGGACGGGAATAGAGACAATTATGTAACCATTCGTCGCTATGACGCAGGCATGGGCATTCGGATTGGCTACACGCTTTCGCGGTTCGATTTTTTGTTGCAAACCCAAATTGGTCTCGTCAAATTAGAACGAAACTTGCCCGTTTATGTCTGGGCAAAACCGCTCGGTTTGGTGCGTGCGAACGAAGAATTTTATAGCGGACGCAACTTTTCGGTCGGTTTTTCGGTCGGTTATCGCATTTGGAAATAGAAAAATGCCCCCCCCCAGTATTAAGCCCCCCTCAATCCCCCCAAAAGGGGGAAGAAATGATAGGGGAGTATTTTTTGATGTATTTTGCTTCAAAAAGTCTTTAAAAATCGTCGTCGTCGTCCACTAAATTGAGTTTTGCGCCTGCCAATTCTGCCAATGCGTGGTTGTCGCGTTCGGCTTTGGCGATGTTCATGCCCGTTGCATAGGTTTCGATGGCTTGTTCGATGAGTTCCAATTTTTCGTACAATTTTCCGAGATGATAGTAGGTTCCCACGTAATTTGGGTTGGTTTGTCGCAATTTTTCGTAATGCGTTCGCGCTTGCGCGAGGTCGTTTGCGCCTTCAAATTCTTTTGCGATGGCGAACAATAAAAAAGGTTCGTTGGGTTCGTCTGCCAACATATTTTGAAGCAATTGTAATCTTGACATTTTTATATTTTGTTGATTTCTTTAAATAGAAAAATTTTATTTTTTAAACAAATTGGCGTACAAAACGGTGATTTTGTCTAATTTTTGAAACATGTTATTCGAGAGTTCAAAAATTTGGATTGGTTCCATTTTCTTTTCGGCAAAATTGAAATCGTTTGTTTTTCCGAATTGTTCTTTTACTGTTTTCCAATCTTTTTGAATTTCGCTGACCGCGTCGGTGATTTCGGTGGTATTGGTTTCTTGCACCGCCAACGCATTTACATTTTTATCAATATTTTCAGCAATTCCTTTCAATTGTCGCACCGCATTTGGGTCGAGGTCACTAAAATTTGCGGTGTAATAAAGTGCAAATCGTTGGGCGAGTGTGCGCGTTCGGTCGGCGATGTTGGCGGCTTCTGAAATGGCTTCGGGTGCAAAGCCTTCTCGTTCGTCGGTGGCGAGGGTTTTGGCATATTCGAGCAATTCGGTGGCGGTTTCGTCGCAAACAGAAAGCATTCTGGAATTGAAACCCATTACGAAAATTGCACCTGTTTGGGTCGAATCGTTTTGCAATGCGGCTTTGAAATCGGTCCAAAGGGTTTGGACTTTGTCGAGTTTGGCGCGTATTTTTTGAGACGGTGCGTAGCGGCTCAACAGTTTCAAATTTTCTTCAAAAGTGGTCATCGAGGCATTCAATTCTGCTTGCGAAAAATCAGTTTTGATGCCTGCTGACTTGCAAACGCGGGCTTTTGCCATGCGTTGGGTCAACATTTTTTGTCGAGCGGCAACGGCAATTGCTTGCCCAATGGTCATCGAAGATTGTCCAAAAAGGCTTCCAAATGAAGCAAAAATTAAGATTGTAATTATAATTTTTTTAAATTTCATAAAATTGTTTTTTGTCTTTTTTTTTAATTCCAACAAAGATAGCAAGCGAAAATAAGACGATGCCACATTTTTTGAAAATTTCTTTCAAAAAAAGCAAAATATACTGGGGGGGTATCATTTTTGGACAAAAAAAATACTTTATCCGTTTTTGACGGGCAAAGTATTTTTTTTATGACATTTATTTTTTTCTATTATTATTTCATCTTCCGTTCATGCTGCGCATGAGTTCTTCGTTGTTGGAAGAATGCAACATTTGTTTCAACATGAAGTCGAGAGCTTCGTCGGCTTTCATGTCTGCCAAATGATTTCGGAGTACGAACATGCGTTGCAACAATTCGCGTTCTTGCAACAAATCGTCGCGTCGCGTGCTTGATTTTGTCAAATCAATGGCAGGATACAATCGTTTGTTAGAAAGTGAACGGTCGAGTTGGAGTTCCATGTTGCCCGTACCTTTAAATTCTTCAAAAATAACGCCGTCCATTTTTGAACCTGTGTCAATAAGTGCGGTTGCCAAAATGGTAAGCGAGCCACCATTTTCGATTTTCCGCGCTGCGCCGAAGAATTTTTTAGGTTTTTGCAAAGCATTTGCTTCCACACCACCCGAAAGCACCTTGCCCGAAGCGGGCGCGACGGTGTTGTAAGCACGCGCCAAACGGGTAATCGAATCGAGTAGAATGACGACATCATGTCCACATTCGACCATGCGTTTTGCTTTTTCCAATACGATATTTGCTACGCGAACGTGATTTTCCGCAGGTTCGTCGAAGGTAGAAGCGACCACTTCTGCTTTTACAGAGCGTTTCATGTCGGTGACCTCTTCTGGTCGTTCGTCAACGAGTAACACAATCATGTAACATTCGGGGTGATTTTTTGAAATAGAGTTCGCCAAATCTTTCAACAAAACGGTTTTACCCGTTTTCGGTTGCGCCACGATGAGACCGCGTTGTCCTTTCCCGATTGGTGTAAACAAATCTACCATACGAACGGCAAAATCGCGTCCAGTTGGGTGCGTCACGAGGTTAAATTTTTCAGTAGGGAACAATGGCGTGAGGAAATCGAACGGTACACGGTCGCGCACGTCTTTTGGTTCCAACCCATTGATGAGCGACACGCGCAAGAGCGCGAAATATTTTTCACCTTCTTTCGGAGGTCTGATGCCACCGCGCACGGTATCGCCTGTTTTGAGACCAAACAATTTGATTTGCGAAGGCGATACGTAAATATCATCGGGCGAAGTCAAATAATTATAGTCCGCCGAGCGCAAAAAGCCGTATCCGTCGGGCATCATTTCTAAAACGCCTTCGCCTTCGACGGCTCCGTCGAGGTCAATATTAAATTTATTGCTATCGTTAGATTTGGGTATATATTGTCCGTAGCTATCGAAATCGTCTGGGCTTGGAATGTCGTCAATGAACAAAGCGGGGTTGACAAAATCGTCTTCGTAGCTGAGTCCTGGATTGGTATTGGTTTCTACGGGTGCGGCTGGTGGGGGCGGCATTGGCGGCATGTCGTCGTCTATGTCTGGCGCGTCGAAACTAGGCAAAAAGCTGATGGGTTCGTCTGAAAGGAGTCGTTCGGCGGCTTTGTCCACCACTTTTGGAGCTTTTCTTTCAGGCGGCGCGATTTTTCTTTCTGGTTGCGGTGCAGGCGCGGGTTTTGCTTTTGGCGGTTCTATTTTTGCCGTCGGCATGGGCGGTACTGCGTCTTTTGCTACACGCGGTCTGCGTTCGCGCTTGTCGTCTCTGTTGACGACCATGCGCGGTTTGTCATACGGCGTGTTATCTTCTACCAAAAACTCGGGCGTTGAATCGTCGCGTTTTTGATTGACTGCTTGCTCGTCGAGAATGCGGTAAATCAAATCGGGTTTCAAAAATTTGCGAGCTTCGCTAATTTTCATGGTTTCGGCAATTGCGCGCAATTCGGCAATTGACATAGCGTTGAGTTGTAAAATATCGTACATACGATTTTTGATGTTAAATTATTTTTTAACTTTTTTTTGAAAAATTTAAAAAATTCCTTTGATGCGATGGCTTGCAATCGTTTCACTGAATATCAGTTGACGAAAAAAGACAATACGGAAAATATGAAAAATAAAAAATAAGGTTAATCATTGGTTATTCTTTCCACAAGAAAAGAAAAATTTAGAAGTAAGATGGAAAACACATTTTGGTAAACTTCGTGTCGTTACGGGCATTGAGGATTTTGTTTGAACGTTTTTTTTGAAAAATAGAACATTGTTATTTCACATTTTGGAATTTTTTTTCATGCGAACTTCGATTACGTATCCGTTAGTCCTTTTTTAGTCCCAAAAAACCGCAATATACTGGGGGGGGGCTTTTTTTTGAATCAAAATTAGGTGTTATCTTTTTGTTTGTCTTTTTTGATAAAAATATCAAAAAATGACAATGTTTCAGCCGAACCAAAACCTTTTTTGAACCCATTTTTTTCCGTTTGAGAAAAAAACGCACAAAGAAAAATTTAAAACTTTTCGAGAAAAAAAAAGAATCTTGAAAAAGTGGGTAAGACAGGAAGCCGTAGCGTGACAAAAATAGCGTGTTTTAGATAACCTCCATGTCACTGCAAGTCGGAAAAGATGCGCAAAGATACGACGAGTTTTAACTTATGCAACTTTTTAACTTTTTTTTTACAATTTTTTTTCAACATTTTAAAAAAAAACGCAAAACATGTTTTGATTTGTAAATTGATACGCAACGATGCTGCACAAAGTTACAAAAAATAAATTAAAATGATAGATTTACTTCAAGTTTATTTCAAGCCGTCCACAATTACATCTGCATTTTTCTTCAAAAAATTGAGATACGTGTCTGCGCCGCTCGTCGAATCGCCCAACGAATCGGAGAAAAGTTTTCCCCCAATTTTTACTTGATTGTCGCTTGAAATCTGTTCTAACAATTTCGGATTGACGGTACTTTCTACAAAAACGGCTTTAATTTTCTGAATTTTTATCAAATTGGTGACGCGCTGCACGTCGCTGGTTTGGGCATCTGCTTCGGTCGAAGTTCCCAAAATGGATTCTAATCGAAGCCCGTATGCGCGACCAAAATATTGAAAAGCGTCATGCGAAGTAATCAAAATTCGCTGCGATTCGGGTATTTCAGTCACTCGTTTTTTGATATAACCGTCCAACGAGCGCAATTTTTCGATATAAATTTCACAATTTTTTTGATAAAAAGCGGCATTTTCGGGGTCAAATTTGGCGAATGCGTTGGCGATATTTTTTGCATACGTAATTCCGTTTTCGGCGGTCATCCAAGCGTGCGGGTCGAACGAATTTTTATGAATTTCTGAACCGATGGGCGCAACGCCGTCGCTGCAAACGGTGACGGCAGCTTTTCCGCCCGCATTTTCGATGAGTTTTCCAAGCCAACCTTCGAGGGTAAGTCCGTTCATCAACAGGACTTGTGCGCGGGCGACCAATTGGGCATCACGCGGCGTAGGTTCGTAGATATGCGGGTCTGTTCCGACGGGCAAAATTTGTTCGACGGTCAACAAATCTTGGGCAATATTTCTAGCAATGTCGGCAATCATGGAAGTGGTGGCGACCACTCGTTTTTCGTCTGTTTTTTGATTTTTATTTACACAACTTACTGAAAGAATAGTAATTACGAATAATAAAAATATTAAATTTTTCATAGCATTTTATAAAAATGTAATTTTGATTTTAAATTTGATGTATCTTTTTAAGGTTTATTTTTTTTGGATAATTTGGCGGACTTCTCGCATGATTTTCCAGCGATGAACGAGATAATAAATCACAGGAATCAGCAATGCAACACCGCACAATAGGATACAAATTTGTTGTACCACTTGCGATTGCACCTCGTAAAAAAAGCGCAACACCAACACATTGAACCCAAAAATGACCAAAACGATGGACAATAAAAAAATGCCAACTGCTCGCGAGGCTTTCAATCTGGGCGCATAACGTTGGCGCAAACAGCCTTCGAGCGCGTTGCGATAATCGGGTTCGGTGGGGTTGATGCGGAGCAATTCGGTCAAAACATATTGCGATTTTGCGTAATCATTTGAATTGAAATGCGCGGCTGCTTTTTGGTAGAGCATATTTTCAAAAATTTCTACGCCTTTGAAATGGGTGAAATTTTGCTCGACCGAGACTTGCACGACAACTTCGCTCATCAAGACGCATTTTTCGTATTCGCCGACCTCGAAAAGGGCTTGCGCATAGGCGTGCAACATCTCGAAATATTCGTCAAATTCGAGTTGTAAAATCATTTTTTCATTTCGTTCAAAAAACCGAACACAATTCCGAAAATCGGTGGATTCGATGGAACGAAAATCACGAAACAAACGCGACGGATAGCCAATTTGGGAGCGCATAAAAAAAATAAAAGTTTGTGGGGTTAAGGTATTTTCAAGCAAAAATTACAAGGATTCGGCTTCGGCAACCTCCAAAATATCCCAAGTGTGGTCGTAAAGTAGTTTTACGGTTGCCACAAAATCGTAGGGGCATCGGTTTCCCCATTCGTCGGGTGCGACGAGGGAAATGAGTGGCGTGCCTACGTTTTTTCGGCGATATAAGTGGTACGTATGCCCCATGACGGGTCGAAAAGCCATTGCCGCTTCGTATATTTCTTCCGAAATTTCGGTGCGTTTTTTCAATTCTTTGGCTTGCGCGACGAGGGTTTCCATTTGTTCGCGCAGTTGCAGCATTTGTCGGTCGGTTTGCTCGTACATGGCGGTGACGGCGTTTCCTTTTTCGCGTCCCATGTCTTCGGGCTTGATGACGGCTCCGCCGACGGTGACAGCAAACGGCAAAAACGACGCATTTTCCGCGATTTTGTCGGGGTCAATCGGGTTGACAAATGGTTTTTCTTCTTTATTTTCTTTTTCTGACATCATTCCTCTTGCGCTTCCATTTTTTTTAATCCAGCAATCGTAAAAAATATTCGATGCAAAATTAACCGTTTTTCGTCGAAATTGTTGTAAAAAAAAGTGTTTTTTCTTGAATTTTTTTTTATTATTGATTTATACAATAGTCTGATTTTAAGACAAAAATAATATTTTTCCCAAAAAGTTGTACCCCCCAGTATAGTTGCCCATTTTGGGCGGTTTATACTGGGGGGTACGGCTTTTTTGAAAAGAAAACTATAACATACAATTATCTTACAGATACATCTTCAAATAACAATGTTTTTTTTGAATGACTTATCAAAACTGTTACTTGATTGTCA
>JBJOPA010000016.1:0-4935 GCA_046051005.1 Bacteroidota bacterium | reverse complement strand
ACTTAAATTTGAAATAAAAATTCAATAAAATCGAATTTAAAATTTACATTTCGTTAACAAAATAATGACATAAAAAAGACACAATGAATGTGCTAAAAAAGCAAAATTTGCGTCTTTTATTGCGTGTCACATTTTTGAAGCATGTGATTCGACTTAAAGATTGTTTAACATTAATTTTTTATCAAAACCTTTTTTAAAAAGATTTAAACGTTTTCATTATGAAAAAAGTAATTTTGGCTGCATTGTTTGCAGGTTTGTTCGCAACAGGTGTATCTGCACAAGCAACGGCTCAACCCGCTCCTGCAAAAAAAGAAGCAAAAACGGCAAAGCCTAAAAAAGAAAAAGCTGCCGCAGCAACCGCACCAGCAGCAGCCACAACGGAGCCAAAAGCACCGAAAGCACCTAAAACGCCGAAAGTGAAAAAAGACCCAGCTGCAGCAGCAACCGCGCCAGCAGCAGCCACAACAGAGCCAAAAGCACCGAAAGCACCTAAAACGCCGAAAGTGAAAAAAGACCCCGCTGCCGCAACCACTGCGCCAGCAACAGCGACCACAGAGCCAAAAGCTCCAAAAACGCCCGGAGCACCAAGAGTAAAAAAAGCACCATCAGCCGCAACCACTGCGCCAGCAACTACGACTGCACCAACGGCTACACCCGCGCCTGCAAAAGTAGCGAAGCCTAAAAAAGCAGCGTCAACAGCAGCAGCAGGCGACGACAAATCGGTTGGAACAGACGACAAAGGTCGCACCATCTACGAAGGTCCACGCGGCGGTCGTTATTACATCAACGCAAACGGAAATAAAACTTACATCAAAAAAGACCAATAATCTTTCTTGAAAATAAGTTTTTCCAAAAAAAATTCCGCTTCGCACAACGCGAAGCGGAATTTTTTTTTGTTTATAGAAAATTTTATACAATAATTTTTTTACGTTTGAATTCAAAATTTTGCCCCAAATAGACGCGGCGCACGACTTCGTCGGCAGCCAATTCTTCGGCGGTTCCTGCTTTCAGCAAGTCGCCTTCAAACATCAAATAGGCGCGGTCGGTGATGGAAAGCGTTTCCTGCACGTTGTGGTCGGTTATCAAAATGCCAATATTTTTGGTTTTCAATTTCGCTACGATGTATTGAATGTCTTCGACAGCAATCGGGTCAATGCCCGCAAAAGGTTCGTCTAACAAAATAAAATTTGGAGAAGTTGCCAATGCTCGGGCAATTTCGGTACGTCTTCTTTCGCCGCCCGACAACATATCACCGTCGCTTTTTCGGACTTTGTGCAAATTGAACTCGTCTAACAAAACTTCCAGTCGGTCGCGTTGTGCGGTTTCAGAAAGTGTCGTCATTTCCAAGACGGCTTTGATGTTGTCTTCGACGGTCATTTTTCTGAAAACGGAGGCTTCTTGTGGCAAATATCCGATGCCCAATCGAGCGCGTTTGTACATCGCTAATTTTGTAATGTCTTGGTCGTCGAGAAAAACGCTTCCCTCGTTTGGTTTGATGAAACCGACCATCATGTAGAACGAAGTGGTTTTTCCTGCGCCATTTGGACCCAACAAACCCACGATTTCGCCTTGATTGACCTCAACGGAAACGCCTTTTACGACTTGTCGCGCGCCATAATTTTTCTTTAAATTTTTAGCTCGAAGTTGCATGATGTTACTTTTTCTTTCTTAAACGTTTCAATTTTACTTTTGCTGCAAAAATAGTGAAAAAAATGCCCCCCCCCAGTATAAAACCGCTTTTTGAGCAAAAAAAAGACCTTGCGCGATGCAAGGTCTTTTTTTGAATGACTATTTTTAGAGGAAAACAGTTTAGTTTCCTAAATAATGTTTCAACAATTTACTTTTTGAAGCCGCACGGAGTTTGTTGATGGCTTTGTCTTTAATTTGTCGCACGCGCTCGCGGGTGAGACCAAATTTGTCGCCAATATCTTCCAAACTCATGGGGTGTTCGATGTTCAAACCAAAATAGAGCCGCACTACATCTGCCTGCCGTTCGGTCAATGTGCCGAGCGAACGTTCAATTTCGCGGCGCAAAGATTCGAGATATTCGAGGTGCGCATCGGTAGCGGGCGTTACGGTATTTTCTAATACGTCGAGCAATGAATTGTCTTCGCCATCAATAAATGGCGCGTCCATAGAAACGTGTCGCGCAGCAACGCCGAGTGTGGTTTCGACTTCGTCGGACGTAATTTCCAACAAATTCGCCAATTCTTCGGGCGTTGGTTCGCGTTCAAATTCTTGTTCGAGTTCCGAAAATGCTTTGTTGATTTTATTGAGCGAGCCGACTTTGTTGAGCGGAAGGCGTACAATACGAGATTGTTCTGCCAAAGCCTGTAAAATAGACTGCCGAATCCACCAAACGGCATAAGAAATGAATTTGAAACCGCGTGTTTCGTCAAAGCGTTGTGCCGCTTTGATGAGACCCAAATTGCCTTCATTGATAAGGTCAGAAAGCGACAAACCTTGATTTTGATACTGTTTTGCCACCGACACCACGAAGCGCAAGTTGGCTTTGGTCAGTTTTTCTAACGCAGCTTGGTCGCCTTGTTTGATACGTTTGGCAAGTTCAACTTCCTCTTCAGGAGTCAACAAATCTACTTTTCCAATTTCCTGCAAATACTTTTCGAGCGATTGACTTTCTCGATTTGTAATGGATTTGGTTATCTTGAGCTGTCTCATTCGTAAGATTACCGTTATGACTTTATAGTTATAAAAATTCTTTTTTGACTCTTTTCTTTCCGTGTTGACACGTAACCGAAGCACTCTAAACGTTGCTTTTGTAGCAAAGTTGCAAAAGATGCGAAAATTTTAGGTTAAAACGTAGGAAAACTCCGTAGTGCTTTCCAATAATTTGAGAAAGTTTACGCTATTTAGGACGCAAAAAGAGCGCAAAGATACAATTTTTTTTTCATAATTTAAATCTTTTCACCCGCCGTTTCTGAAAAAAATGCTTTTTAGGTCAAAATTATATTTCTAAAAAATCTTTTTTACTGAATTATATTCTGCCTCTAAAAAAAAGTTTCAAAAATATTGCGATATTGTTTGGCAGATTCGCTGCTTTTTTGTTTATTTCGCCCAAATATTAAAATAAGCATAAAAATTGGTGAAAAGTTGTATCGCTTTTGAGGTCATTGCGTCTAAAAAAGACGCAATACAACAAGCGGAATTGTGGTTAAAAAATTCAAAATTTGTTATATGGCAAGACGAACCAGTTTTAAGTTAGAAGTCATTTTGAGGACTTCGCCAACTATTGTTTATCAGTTTTTGACTGCGCCAGAGTGCTTGGTCATGTGGTTTTGCGACGAGGCGCACACCACCGAAAACGAGTTTACATTCTATTGGAATGAATCGCCCGAGTCTGCAACCGTGTTGTGGGACAGTGAAGATGAGTTGCTGCGATTGCAGTGGGAAGACGGCGACGCTGACGAATACCTCGAGTTTCACATCACAAAATCGCCTATCACAGAAGAAACGGTCTTGACCATCACGGATTTTGCGGACGCAAACGGGGTCAACGATGCCAAAAAATTGTGGGAAAGTCAAATCAAACAGCTCAAAGCTGCGATGGGAGTTTAAAAAACAAAACGTCAAAAGCCGCTCGCACACACGCGAGCGGCTTTTTTGCATCAAAAAAACAACCAAATACTGGGGGGGGGGCTTTTGTTTAGTGTTGTATGACGATTCTGCCTACTTTTATGGTATCGCCAAATAAAATTTTATAAACATAAATGCCTGATGGCAATGGACTCGTTTCCAACTGAACGCTCACATCTTGCGGCTGAATGGCTCTCGAAAGCATTAAATTACCCGATATATTGTAAATATTCAACTGCGTTGGTGGCGTTGGTGCATCTTCCCACTGAAATTGCACATGGTCAACAGATGGATTTGGAAACACATTCAAAGCAACTTCTGGCGCGCCCGTGCCGCCGCCGCGTACCACACCATTTGCACATTGCGGAGGTCCAAGAGTCCAACGAGTTAATGAATAGTCAATTGGATTGCTTAAATTACTGATACTATCTCTAATCACAAAACCCGTATTATCTAACGTAACATAACGCATCTGTCTCGACCCTGTTTGTAAGAATGTTCTCTTCATCACTAAGCTATTTGAAGTCATACTAATTAAACTATCAATACGTTCAACGTTGCCAATCGTATCAAAGACCGTAGTTTTTAACCATTGTCTTTGATTGTTAAAATTTATCAGCTCCCTTTGACCATAGACAGTTCTGTCTATAAGCGTATTAGAAGAAGAGTTCAAAGACATCGTCGCGAACGAACGAATAAGTACATTATTCGCATCATAACTTGTAAAACTACTGCTTACCATTATTGTGTCATTTGAATAAGTATAAGCCAAAACCTCCTTCAAACGAGGTTGAATAATAGTAATCTTTGTTGTTCTATTGAAAGTATTGTATTCATAAATACTCATTGTCTGTTGAAGAATATTAATAATTACCTGACGCATGACCCTATTTTGATTATCGTAAAACATAGAATCAGTACTCCAATGTGTACCATCAGAAGTATAACCCTTGATAATAGAAGGTTTTACATTAAAACCTTGATAAGTATATACTAAACTATCTGTTGTTGGAGGAGTACTACCTAAACGCTGAAAAACAGTCACTCTTTTCCTAGGTCTGTTCCGTGTGTCAAATTCGTCTAAACGCATTCGTATGATAAAATCACCCAAAGGTTCCTGACCATATACCCACAAAGTATCTATATTGCAAGTAATTGGATTGATTTCTGAGCGAATATCAAAGGAAACATATGAAGTATTAAACCAATATCGAATATAAGATTGTGAAGGACTATTGGTGTACTTTATAATGGGATATTGTTCTGGTTGGGGGAGATACTGCGCCATAACATCGGCAGCCCAAAACAACAAAAGAAAGATAATTGTTTTTTTCATCATTG
>JBJOPA010000015.1:0-10399 GCA_046051005.1 Bacteroidota bacterium | reverse complement strand
AAATTCGCTGCCTCAAAGTCGGTATTTTGCAAACCGCGCATGATGCCACCCCAACGGGTCTGTGGGTCTTTCAACCGATTGCCTCGCGCTACGCCCGAAGAAATATTGGGGTAACCACTGGGGGGGTCAAAATTATAAGGTCCACGTTCCTTTGGATAATACGTCAAATCGAATGTTCGCAATCCAAAAGTGTTCGTTGGGTCTGTCGAGCGATTTTTGAAAATCTCTTGTTGCGTGAAATTGATGGCATAAATATTAGTTGGGTCTTGCACATTTCTCAACACGCTGGGGTCAATTTGATACCAGTTCAACAATGCACGGTTTGCCCCCCAAATGGCGGTTGCATCGTTGATTCGAGTTTCGGGAAACCATTCGTGTTGTTGTGGCGTGCTTGCCATTGCCCATGTTTGTGGGGCAGTCATCAAATTGAAAGAAGAAGTTCCGCCTTCAAAATCATCAACATAAACCAACCCTTTTTCATTCAAAGCATCGTTGTTGATGCCGCGTGCGTGACCTGGATTGAGCCATGCCGCTTCTGCCGTCAAATTTACCCGCGACATTTCTTTGGTCGAATAAAATGGCAATTTGTCCAATGCTTTTGTCAACCATTGCGCATCACGCGAGGCACGAAGGTCAATGCCATAAATGCTATTGTTGATAGGGTCTTCGCCTGTATTTACTTTTTGCGTGAACGGTTGTTCAAACAAATTTAAATAAGTTGCGCCAATGCTAAAATCTTTATTGATGTCATAATCGGCTCTCAAACCCAACAAATAGCGGGTCTGAAAACTAAACAACGTTTGGTCTTCAAACGAAACGTTGATGGGCAAGTCGGGCGCGAGATAAGCGGCATTCAAAATCCGAATGGTTCCGATGCCGTAATCTACTTCGTAATCCGCGCCTTGTGTCAACAATCGTCCGCCTGCCGTTACGGTGATGCGGGCATCAGGTTTCAAACCAAAAGTTCCCAAAGAAATACTAGAAGAAACGGTTGATTTTACGGTTCCACGAATCATAAAACGGTTTTTTTCTGCGCGTTCTTGTGCGCGGAAAAGCGTCGAATCGTAGAGTTCGTTGTACGTATATTTCCGAATCAAAGACGAGTCTCCACCCAAACCCGTAATTTTTGAACCCAACGAACGACCAAAAGGCTCTAAAACGGGGAACATAATGCGACCATTTTTGACATTGATGGTCAAGCCAGGAATAAAGTCAAATGTGCCGTCAGGTTGTGGGTCGCCTTGCGTATTCAAACGGTCAAGCCCCAACAAACGCAAAATCGGTTGCTGATTCAACGGCGATTCGCTCAAAATTCTTTTGTCGGCTTTGTCTTTACTTTTTGGGTCTTGATAATAAACGTCTAACCGAAAATCTTGTGCTTGTTGTACAAACGCATTCACGGCATACACGTTTTTCATCATCAAATCCCAAAGTGGAATACCCGGAATATTACCCGTACTTTTCACCATTTTGGTGTACATCACGCGGCTCGTACTGTCTCGAAAGTAAGGTGGTGCGTCGCCTGAAAATTCGCCAATTTGATAAGGAATGTCTGGGTTCGTAGCATCGGGACCGCTACCGTTGTAGTAATAACGAACGGATACCCCCAGTACTTGACCCCTATCCACGTTGCTAACGCTCAAAGTACCAAGTTGTGGATTGAACGTATATTCATTTTGGCTCAATTTGCGAGCCGCCATTTTTACGAAATCTTGATTCCCTTTTAAGTTGTAACGACTGGATTGCAACGACGAACTCACGCGGTCGAGCCTGCGCGTGAGGCTGTCCGAAAACAACGAATCTAAACTATTGGCTCCGTTGTAAGGCAATGGAACACCTTGTGGGTCGAGTTTCCGATTCGGATTTGTGGTTACATTCGGACTCGTCAAGCGCACTGGCTCGCCCAAATCTGTCAATGCAACCACTTGTCTAACTTCACTTTGTGTTTCGTTTCGTTCGTTCGACATCCAAACTTCAATTTCTTGGATAGTAAACAAACTTTTTACTTGCGGCAATTCTGCCAATGACTCTTCAAAATGCCCACGATTGTAGTGCGTGATGAAAAAGTGACGGTTTTCATCGTATTGGTCGGCTTGAACAGAAAATTGTTGCACTTGCGCGCCGCCTTGCAATTTTATATTTTGTTGACGCGATTGTTGTTGCGCACCCAAAGCCGTCAAACGCAAATGTCCAAATTTTAATTCGGTTTTTAAGCCAAAAAGATTTTGAGAACCTTGAATCAACGTGCCGCGCAAGGGCAACGATACGTTACCCGCTTCAAATTTTTGGAAAATTTTATCTTCGTTGGCGCCAAATTGAGGGTTATAATTCAGTTTTATCAAACGGTCGAAATCGAACGTTGCCCGATTGTTAAACGCCGTGTTCAAATCAATATTCTGCCCGATTTTACCCGTCACATTAAACTGAATATTCATGTCAAAAAGCAACCCCCCAGTAGTTTGGCTGCGAAGTGGCAAAATTGGGTTTTTATAACGGTGATAATCATAACCCAATGTAAGGTCAATGTTGCCTTGCGTCCGAATATCAATGCTCGGCGGGTCGCCGATGACTTGTTTCACAAACCAATCGCCTGCATTTCTGAGTTTGCTATAATCCAACGGATTCAATTTGCCCGATTGGTCGAGCAACAATTTGAGGTTGGTATTTTGCGTTTGGGTAAAATTGATTTTCGTCAACGGGTCAACAATTTTTGAACTGCTCACTTTTCCTTTGCCCGACAAACGGTCAAAGTAGGCTTGTTCTTGTTGTTTGCCTTTCCATTTTGCATATTCGTCAAACGTCATCGAAGTGGGCGTGCGGAAATAGTCGTCGCCGATGCGTTCGGTCACGTAATAACGATTGCTTTTGGGGTCGTATTCCACATTTTTTTCAACCACTTCTGGGTCGGGCAGAAAAAACGGATTGCGCACCGAGTCGCGCAGATAGTCGCCCGTGCGGTCGCGCAAAGGAATGGTGTCTAATACGTCTCGTCCAATTTTTTTCTTGTTTTGTGACGCAGTCGTTGTTTTTTTATCAACGTTTTCAGTGGCTTTTTCGACTACAATTGTCGAAAAAAAACTATTGTTAGCAAGTGCGATGCCAACGCCAAATGTAGCCAAAATGGGTAGAATTTGCCTTCTCATCTTCATTCTTTCGCTGTCCTAAAATGTTCTAAGTTATTGATTCACAAAAAACCAAAGAAAAACAGCGAGTGGCTTCAAAATATGCCCCCCCCAGTATATTCATGGTTTTTCAGTTTTTTTTAATACTTTTTTACTATAAAAAATTAGTTGAAATGAATTTTTTTTAAATAAAAATTTTTCTTTCTATATTTGATAATAATATTTTGAAAATTATCTATATTTTGAGAATGATATTAGCAAAACGTTTAAAATTGTACTTTGTATTGGTCATTTCAAAAATTTAACATTTCACCCCCCAAACACGCAAAAAAAACACCACAAAAAGCCCCCCCCCAGTATTGGCGGCGTTTTTTTGGCTTTTTCTACTCTTTTTTGATGCTTTTCTTTAAAAAATTGATAAACGGGTCAACTCATTTGCCGCAATGCTTGCTTGATGAGTTCTTCAACGCTGACGATGTTAGGTTGTGACTGTAAGATTTGGTTCAACGCTTTTTGAACAGGGATTCGTTGAAAACCCAACGCCAGCATAGCTGACAACGCTTCATCTCGCAATTTATTTCCCTGCGACGAAATATTTAACATAGATACGTTCGTCAAATCGCCGCCATCTTTTTTCATTTTGTCTTTCAAATCCAAAATAATTCGTTTCGCCGTTTTCGGACCAATGCCCTTCACGCGCCCGAAAACGCCTTCGTTGTCGCTCAAAATGGCACTCCGAATTTCGTCTGCCGACAAACTCGACAACACCACTTGCGCCGTCGCCGCGCCCACGCCCGACACCGACACCAAATGATTGAACACCACGCGCTCCGATTCTTCAAAAAAACCGAACAACGTATGCGCATCTTCTCGAATCTGTAAGACCGTCCAAAGCCGCAACGTGGTGGCTTCGCCAATTTTTGAATACGTATTTAAACTAATATTTACCCGATAAGCCACGCCGCCCGACGTTTCTATCACCACAAAAGTGGGGCTTTTATGCGCCAAAACGCCTTTCAAAAATTCTATCATATTAAAAAATAATTTTTTCTTTTCCCTTTTCTACGAGAAAAACGGTACAAAGATAAGTTTTCGTTTTTAAAAGTGCTTTTTTATGCAAAAAAAAAAGCAACGGACAATGCCGATGCTTTGATGTCTTTGATTAATTGCTGAATTTTTACAATAATACAACTGGGTGTGAACAAAAAAAATGGTTTTTCGGAAAAATTATGCGAAGCATTGCCTTATTGCGAAATGAAACTCTGAAAAATTTCGCCGCAAAAGTAAATTTTTTTTTAATATATAAGCAATTATTCTAACTTTTTTTCAAAAAATAATCATTTTTATGGGAATGTCAAAATTTTGTCAATTTTTTTATAACAAAGACATACAAGCTAATAATATTTGTTTTATCTTTGCAATGTTTTTGTTATAGTTTATAACAAAGGTTATTCGTTATGGTTTTTTGGGGTTATGCGGGGTAGCTCGTATTAATTTTTACGCGGCTACCTCGTTTTTTTACCTGTCAAAGCATTCTTAAATTTTATTTTGAACAAAGATAAAATTTGAATGTTATAAAAATTAATTGCCATTCAGTTGGCGATTAAACTTGAATTAGAGATTGTTTTCATTTGGTTTTTTGGGGTTATGCGAGACGCAACGCTACGGTGTTCGTCTCGTTTTTTTTGTTTTTTTTGAAAAAAGTCGCCCAATTTTCTTGAAATACTGGGGGGTATCATAATTGATGGAAAAATAGTATTTTTGAGCGTTTTTTTTACCTAAATTTTCAAAAATAAAATAAAAATGAAGCATTTTTTCTATCAACTTGCCTTGTTGTTGACCATTTTTGGGGGGACGAGTTGCGCCAGTTTTAAGCAAAAAGGGTGGCTTGCCGACCATCAAATCGCCATCGCCGAAGCTGCGAAAAACGTAAATTTCAGTGCCGAACAAAAGTTAGATATTGTTTTAAATCATTATGCAACTATGATGGAACAAGGCTTGAAATTCACCGACCCGCGCAAGGGCGTGCGCTACATCAACCGATTTCAAGCGCAAAATGAAGGAAATATCAACCAAATTCTAGACGAAACCAACACTTGGCTCACCAATTTGACGACCCAACAAACGTTGCAACTTTTGCTTTCAGTGCCGTCAAAACCCGAAATTAAACGATTTTGGGTTGTTGGAGAAAAATTTTATAAAAAATATGAATTTTATAAAGATGTGCTTTCCTTCGCCTCGAAAATAGGAAACGTATTCGGAAAAATTGGAAAAGGAATGTTCAAATTTTAGACAAAAAAAGCCATGAAAAAATATATCGCAGTTTTAATTATTCATTTTTTATTCAGTCATCTGCAAGCTCAAATTGCTTCGCAGGTATGGCACAAGGATTCCGTAAAAATAAAACGTATTAAAACAGTTTTGTATAATGCAGAAGAAAAAAATGGTCAATTTTTGAAAACGACCGTCAAGCAGGCGCAACAAATTTCTTATGACAGTTTGGGCAGAATGCAGCAAAAAGCAGAAGAAATTGGTGCAAATGGCACGATTTCGACGTTCAAATACAACGAATTGGGTTTGTTGACCCAAGAAATTGTCAAATTGTCGGCAAGTGGAAAGGCGTATAAAACGACTTCAAAATTGTATGACGGGCGCAAAAATTTGATTGCTGACGACCTTTCCATCGAAAACCAATTGTTCGCTCATGTGGAATATAATTACGATACGTTGAATCGAAAAACGGAATATATTTACTACGACAAAATGGGAAAACGCGATACGAAAATATCGTATGTGTATAATTCTTTTGGAAAAATTTCGCAATATTGGGACTACGATTCTGATGGGAAAGTGCGGCGACGTATCGTTTTTTTGTACGACAATCAAGGCAATTTGACCGAAGAACAGGCTTTTTGGAACAACGACAAACTGTATGCGCAAACCAAATATCAAAACAATCGCATCGTGGAACAGCTTGTTTTTACGTCAAATTTGTCAGAAAACAACCGCATCACCAACCGTTATGACGCGGAAGGCAACCTCGTTGAAAGCGTTTATTACGACCCGAAATGCGCAACTTCGACAGTTATTTTAAAATATTCATTCAAAAAAGAATATGATAAAAATAGAAATTGGGTAAAAGAAACCGCTTGGAAGAATGGAAAAATTCACACCATCACAGAGCGATTTATCGAATATTTTTAAAAATTATATTTTTCAAAGCGTATCGTAATATTTTTTTACAGTCTAAAAAATAATAAGTGTTACCTTTGCTTTCTTTTATTTTCAAGGTAGCGTATCAAAAAAAAATTTTAAAAAAACTAAAAAAATACTAGCCAATGTCTCTGACACCTAAAAAAAGTCCCCCCCCCAGTATCTGGACGAAAAAATGGGGTTTCGTACTTGCTTTTTTCTTCATTTCGTTGTTTCAATCGCAACTTTCGGCGCAAAACGTAAACATTCGTTTTCGTTCTCAGTTGCCGATTACGGGTCAAACCCTCGCAAATATTTGCGGATATTCTAAAAGCGGACGCGACTACGCCTTGTTGGGCGGTCAAAACGCCACCATCGTCGTGGACGTGACAAATCCCGACGTACCCGTCATTTTAAAGCAAATTCCAATCGTAAATAACCTTTGGAAAGAAATAAAAGTCTATCGCGGCTATTCTTATACGGTCAGCGAAGGCGGCGGTGGCTTGCAAATCATAAACCTCAACAACTTGCCCGACACGACGTTGCCCACGCGCATGTACACGGGCGATAGTTCCATCGCAGGTTTGTATAATAGAACGCATGCCTTACATATTGATACGACAAAAGGGTTTCTCTACCTTTTCGGGACGGCGGGACTCAACGGTTCGGGCGCAACGGTGCTTGATCTCCGCGACCCTTGGAATCCCAAATATGTAGGAAAATACGATTCACGTGGCTACATTCACGACGGTTATGTGGACAATGATACGCTCTACGCAGGGCATATCAACGGCGGTTATATGACAATCGCTGATATGAGAAATAAATCGCTCCCCGTCACGTTGTCGCAAACCACCACACCCGGCTCGTTTACGCACAACGTTTGGCCCACCAAAGACAAAAAAGCATTGCTGACGACTGACGAAATTCCAAATTCGGTGTTGGCCAGTTATGATATTTCTAATCCAAGCGCGCCGCGTTTGTTGGATAAAATTCAGATTACGCCAGGTTCAGGTTCGGTGGTGCATAATGTGCATGTGCGCGGCAACTTTGCCGTCACGTCGTGGTATCGCGATGGCATTGTGATAACTGACGTAACGCGCCCCAACAATTTGGTGAACGTGGGTTGGTACGACACCTACACGCAAGGCGTAGGCGATGGTTTTGATGGGGCATGGGGCGTTTTCCCGTTGTTCAACTCTGAAACGATTGTGGTTTCAAACATCAACGAAGGTTTGTTTGTTTTGTCGCCGACTTACGTACGCGCCAATTATTTGGAAGGAACGGTCACGGACTCGCTTACTGGACAAGTATTGGCGGGTGTGGCGGTCAAAATCAATTCAACCGACTTAGACAAACGCGCTTCGACAGGTACAGACGGTATTTACAGAACGGGTCAAGTTACACCCGGTTCGTTCACCGTCACGTATTCAAAAGTGGGTTATTTCCCTAAAACAGTCACCGTTTCTTTGCAATCGGGCGTAGTGACGACGCAAAATATCGCACTTAGACCTAAAAATCGTTATTCCGTCATCGGAACCATCGTTTCTGCACGCACGGGCGCGCCGATTGCGGGCGCAAAAGCAACCGTAACCAATAGCGACTTCACGTATGACGTAACCGCAGGTGCGAATGGACAATTTACGTTGACCGACGTTATCGAAGGACAATATACCGTCTTCGCGGGCGCGTGGGGTTATCGTCACGGGCGCGAGTCGGTCAATTTGATTGGCAGTGCCACTTCTTTTTTCCGTTTGAACGATGGCTATGAAGACCATTTTTGGGGCGATTTTGCTTGGGTTACAGGCGGCGTTGCGCCGCGTGGACGCTTTGTGAGAGAAGTGCCAAACGGAACAACTTTCAATGGTGTTTTTTCTAATCCAAATATTGATGTTGCCACTGATATGGGCGAAAAAGCCTATATTTCTGGAAATGCTCCCAACAGTACGGCGGGCGAAGACGATATTGACGATGGCGATGTGACATTGACCTCGCCCATCATGAAATTGCGAAGTTATGGCGACCCGCGCCTTGATTTTTCATACTGGTTCTTCAATTCGGGCGGAACAGGTACGCCAAACGACTCTTGTAAAGTACGAATTTCTAATGGCACACGCGACACGACGTTTTGGCTTAATCGCACTTCGCGCTCCAACTGGACGGCGGTGACGAACATTCGACTCAAAGATCTTTTGCCAATGAATGACTCTGTGACCATCACGTTTTCGGCGGCTGATGGGTTGCCAGGTCATTTGTTAGAGTTTGGGGTTGACCAATTCGTCGTGCGCGACGCGGCAAATGCAACCACCGAAATACAGCAAAATTGGAAATTGTCGGCAACGCCAAATCCGTTTACAGAGGCGTTGAAAGTGGATTATGACCTTCCGAATGGCGTTGAAAATGCGCGTTTGTTGATTTTTGACCAATTGGGACGGCAAATTTTGGTCAAAAAACTCCCAGATACTGGGGGGGGGGTATTTTTGAACGAAATTACGCAAAATGGCGTTTATTTCCTCCGCATCGAAGCAAACGGCGCAGTCAGCAAAACGTTGAAAGTGGTGAAAGCAGATTAAAAATTTTAATTGCTTTAAAATTATATACAAAAAAATACACGTCTCAATTTTTTGAGGCGTGTATTTTTTTGTGTATTTTTATATATTTTTTTGAAAATCTTTTATCATTTTTTGATTTTTTTTACTCCGTCACAAATATTGAAAAATTAGTATAACAAGCAGTTTTGATGTCAAAAAGAAATAAAATTTTGTGAAATTCTTGATTTTCGGTTTAAATATTTTGATGATTTTATATTTAAATATTTTTTTACAAAAAAATTACAAAAAAACAGTAGAAAATGTGGTTGCGTATCACAATGATTTGTAGTTTCGTATCGTTATTAATGAAAGTGATTTATAGAAACACGTCATTTTTAAAATAACAAAACGCATATTGGCTTTTTTGTAATAAAACCAACCAAAAAAAGTGAATATGCGCGGCACACAATTTTTAACACCTTATTATGTCATCAAATCAAAATTTTTAATAATTATGATGAGAGTTCAAACCGAAGCTATTCACTTCTCAGCCGATGCCAAATTGGTGGCATCTATCGAACGCAAATTGCAGCGTCTAAATCATTATTTTGACCAAATGGTGGACGCAAAAGTCATTCTGAAACTCGAAAATTCGAGCCAAATCCGCGAAAAAGTCGCCGAAATAAAATTAGTCGTTCCAAACGGCGTTATTTTCATCAAAGAAAGCAGCAAAACTTTTGAAGCCGCGTTCGACGCAGCCGTCGCCGCACTCAAAAGACAATTGATTAAATTTAAAGAAAAAAAACAACTCAAAAGAACTAAAAAAGACGCGGGCAAAACGCCCATCATTTTAGAAGACATTGAGGATTAAAAAAAAGATTTTTTGTCCAGTAATTTTTTTTGAAAGAAATTAGAGACGTAAGAAATCGAATCGGTTTTTGAAAAAAAAGAGCAAAAAACTGCTCAATTTGGCAACAAATTGTCGAGAAAGCGAATCTTACTCTATTTTTTAACAGTGTTTAAACCTTTTTGCTAACCGTTTAAATCCACCCAAACCGCTTGTGATGTGTGCCACAAGCGGTTTTTTTTGTCTAAATTTTTAAAAAAATGAAAATAAATAAACGCAATTTCAACCAAAAACTATTTTTTCCCGTTCTACAAATTCAACTTTTTTGACAAAAAAAAATGGAAACGTTAATTAGCAACGATTGGCAAGCCGCCGCAACTTGGCTTCGCGCAGGCGAAGTCGTGGGCATTCCGACCGAAACCGTCTATGGTTTGGCGGGAAATGCCTTGAATGCCGACGCGGTGTTGCGCATTTTTGAGGTCAAAAATCGCCCATTTTTCGACCCGCTCATTTTGCATACGCATTCGGTGGCGGCAATTTCGGCGTTCGTAACCGAAATTCCACCGCAGGCGCAGCAACTTTTTGACGCATTTTCGCCCGGTCCGTTGACCATTTTACTGCCCAAACGCGACCTCGTCCCCGATTTGGTGACGGCGGGTTTGTCGCGTGTCGCCGTTCGGATTCCGAATCACCCATTGACGCTGGAA
>JBJOPA010000014.1:0-6049 GCA_046051005.1 Bacteroidota bacterium | reverse complement strand
TTGACTGACCGTTGATTGCGTTCTTTTTTTGGTTGTGTTTTTTTTAAGATTTTTTGATAAAATTTTTAAAAAAATGCTACCCCCCAGTATCCAAGCCATTTTTTGATAATTTTTAGTCATTTTTTTTGATGAAATTTAAAATTTTAGTTGTTTCAATTGCTGCAATTGCTTTGTTCTCTTGCGGAAATAAAAATATCGTTGACCAAAAAATGGATATTTCGCCCAATGGTTGGGCGTATGCCGATTCGCTGAAAGTGAATTTTGACATTATAGACACGTTGAAAATTTATAATATTTATTTGTCTGTTGTCCATCAAAATTCTTTTCCTTTTCAGAATTTGTACACCAAAATCGCGACGCAATTTCCCGAAGGCGAGCGCATCGAGCAGCCGTTGAGCCTCGAACTGACCGAAGCATCGGGCAAACCCATCGGCAAAAAAAGCGGCGACAATGTCACGACCGACATTTTGGCGCGTGAAGGCGCGTTTTTCAACAAATCGGGTCGCTATCAAATCACAATTGCGCAACACATGCGGCAAGACAGCCTAAAAGGAATCGTCCAAATCCGCTATCGAATCGAGGAAACGGGCGAAACCCGCGACCCGAATGCAAAAAAGAAAAAATAATTTTCCTAAAAAATAAGTTTTAAAAAAAAGAAAAAATGAATCGTAAAGTATTGACATTTTTTGTCGGATTGGCGTTGGTGGCGATGATTGTGCCATCTGTTATTGGTTTTTTTAGTGATATTTCGGGTGGCATTGGCGGCGGCACTGCGCCCGGCGTTACGCCAAGTTCGGGTGTAGTCACGCCGACTCCGCCGACCACAGAGGCGGTGCGCGTGAGTCAACGCGACAAAAACAATCCGAGTTCGGCTGTTCCAGAGCAACCATTTTTGCACGAAGGCGAGTTGAGTTTTGTTGGAAAAAACGGAAAAGAAATTCAAAAAGTGGAAATGGAAGTGGCGGACGACGACCTTCAACGCGAACAAGGGTTGATGTTTAGACGAAAAATGTTGCCTTCTCGCGCCATGTTGTTTTTGTTTGACCAAGAAGAAAAACAAGCGTTTTGGATGCGCAATACCTACATTCCACTTGACATTATCTATGTCAATTCAACCAAAACGATTGTTTCGATTCAAAAAAATGCAGCTATTTTGAACGACAATCCGCTTCCGTCCAACGCGCCAGCGAACATGGTGGTGGAAGTTGTCGGCGGTTTTTGCGACAAAAATGGCGTAAAAGTAGGCGATAAAATTGATTTCAAACGTGACTAACATTGTTTTTGAAGAGATTTAGAATTTCTTATTAAAGCGCATTTTGCCTATTTTAAAAAGCATCTTTGTTTGACGAAAAGCCAAACAGAGATGCTTTTTAATTATTTTTTCAAAAAAATGCTACCCCCCAGTATTTCACCGTTTGATGACAAATTTTCCGACGGTTTGGGCATTTTCCAAGCGGATTCTGTAAAAATAAAGACCTGTTGCGTAATTTGACACATCAACCGTATGCGCCAATGCGCCGCTTGGAAGGGCGTTGGCAACCACTTTTCGACCCGAAACATCGTAGATTTCACACGCGCCTGCTTGTGCGAGGGGTTGTTCCCAAGCCAAATGGAGTTGGTCAGCAGTTGGGTTGGGATAAACGATGATTTTGGAAACGGCATCGGGAAGGTCGTTTGTAGAAACGTAGCGGCGGAGACTATCAATCGTCCAACTTGGTTGAACAGAATGATGTGTGATATGATAATTAAATTCACCAGGACTGGGTCGCGGTATTATACCGCCGCCCCAGTAACCTCCATATACGAAAAACATTCCTCCCGTATAACCATTTACGTATGCACCGCTCGCATATCCAACGCCCTCAATCATTGAAGTGGAAAAATTTCCACCACTGTAAGAGAAGCGGCGGCGTGTTTTTCCAAAAATATTAATTGTGTCAATTCTAACGGTCAATGGCAAAGATGGTGTTTGCAGTGGTCTATAACAGAAATCGGCTTGATATCCTGCCGTTGTATTGAAATCGAATAATATAAAACTAGAATCGGTTGGGCATGTATTTAAACTTAAGTAGAATAATCCTGAACGAATAACTGAAGCTGGACGTTTTGCGTAAACTCGTCGCATGGTTGTATCTTCTCTCAAAAGAACTACTAATATTGAATCGCTTGAATAGAGTCCAAACTGGTAACATTTTTTATATGCTTGATTTTGAATTAATGTATCGCCTTTTATTCGGAAACATGCATTACCTGCGTAGTAAGGTCTGCCTGTGTCGAACCCAACAATATTTATCACCCAATTTGCCCCTTCTTTCACCATCGGTTCATAAGGGATTTGAGGAAAGGCTTGCGCGAGGGTGAGGGTTTGCATCAACACAAGGCAGCAAAATAGAGAAATTATTTTTTTATACATAACGATTTTTTATTTTTAAAAGATTTGAAAAATAGATATTGATTGATAATACAAAATTACTATTTTTTTTCAAAAAAAATGCTACCCCCCAGTATAAATGCTGTTTTTTGAAGAAAAATCGGCATAAAAAATCTTAAAAACCCCGCATACCTTTTTAAAAAGGGGTATATTTGCAAAAAAAGTTTTCATTAACGGATTCAAAAATATTTACCATTGTGGCAACTATCAAATTAAATGTCAACGGGAAGTTACACAAACTCGATGTTGACCCCGAAACCCCACTTCTTTGGGTCTTGCGCGACCATTTGGGTTTGGTCGGCACCAAATATGGCTGTGGCATGGCGCAATGTGGCGCATGTACGGTGCATCTCGACAAAACGGCAGTTCGTTCTTGCATGACACCCGTCCAACAAGTCGGCAAATCGAACGTAACCACCATCGAAGGACTGGGCGGAACAGGCGACCACCCACTTCAAAAAGCATGGGTTGAACACGATGTGCCGCAATGTGGCTATTGTCAAGCGGGGCAAATCATGCAAGCCGCCGCGCTTTTGCATGAAAATCCACACCCCACGGATACCGAAATCGAAAACGCCATGAGTGGCAATATTTGTCGTTGCGGAACCTACACGCGCATCAAGGCGGCAATCAAAACGGCTTCAAAAAAATAATTACCCTCATTTTTCTTGAAAAAATAATTATGGCAACATCAAAAAAGAACATACCGCGCCGCGAATTTCTGAAAAGCAGCGCGATTACTGGGGGGGGCTTCTTGTTGGGCATTCAATGGCTGGCTTCGTGCAGTCCGAAGGTTACGGTAGCCAATCCCGCCTCTCCGAAGGGGGGAGGAATGGCAGAACTTGCGGAACTCCAAAAATTTAATTCCTATGTGCGCATTGACACCGATGGTCGCGTGACCATCATGTCGCCAAATCCAGAAATTGGACAAGGCGTAAAGACCTCGATGCCGATGATTGTCGCCGACGAATTGGACGTTTTGTGGTCGCAAGTTACGGTAGAACAAGCTCCATTTGATAAGGATAGTTACAAAATCATGCAAATCGCAGGCGGTAGTAACTCCATCAAAAACAACTGGAAAGAACTCCGCAAAGCAGGCGCAACGGCGCGACAAATGCTCCGTCAAGCCGCCGCCGATGCGTGGAAAGTCTCGGTTGACGAAGTCACCACTTCGGGCGGTGTGTTGCAGCACAAAGCAAGCGGAAAATCGGCAGGTTATGGTGAAATGGCAACCGCCGCCGCTAAATTGACGATTCCGACGGACGTAAAATTGAAAAAAAGCAGCGAATTTAAGATTATCGGAACCCATGTCAAAAACGTGGACAATCCGTTTATCGTAAAAGGAAAACCGCTTTTTGGCATGGACGTTCAACGAAAAGATATGCTGATTGCGATGATGGCGCACCCGCCCGCGTTCGGACTTCGTTTTAAATCTATGGACGATGCCGAAGCCCGCCGCATGGCAGGCATCAAAGATATTTTCGTCATCAAAGCCTACAAAGACGGGCAAGTGAAAGGTGCGTTTGACAATGCCGCGCACAATGACCTTGTCGTGGTCGTCGGCGAAACGACTTGGCAAGTGATGAAAGCCAAAGAAAAACTCAAAATTGAGTGGGAAAACGCGCCCGACCGCACCGAAGAAATGGATTTGTTTGGGCGAAAATTGAAAATGAATTTCCCCGCAGGATTGGAAAATACCGACAAACTGAAAGCCAAACTCCTCGAAGTGAGTGCCAAACCCGGAAAAGTTGTCCGAAAAGACGGCGACCCCGATGGCACTTTTGCAAAAGCGGCGTATGTGTTGGAACGGACATATTCCGCGCCGTTTTTGCCGCACAATTGCATGGAACCGATGAACTTTTTTGCGCATGTCAGACCCGACGGCGTGGAACTGACGGGACCGATTCAAACGCCCGAGTTTTTGCATAAATCTGTTTCAGAGCGATTGGGCGTTGCGCCTGAAAAAATAAAACTCAACATGACGCGCATGGGTGGCGGTTTTGGTCGCCGTTTGTATGGTCATTTTGTGGTGGAAGCGGCGGTGATTTCTCAAAAAATGAACGCGCCCATCAAGCTCGTGTACACCCGCGAAGACGACATGACATTTGGCAATTATCGCCCTATGTATCAGGCGTTGTATCGGGCGGCGTTTGATGCTGAACGCAATTTGATTGGCATTCACATCAAGGCGGGCGGTGTGCCTGAAAGCCCACTTTCTGCCAATCGTTTTCCTGCGGGAACGGTGGATAATTATTTGGCGGAGGAATATACCATTGATTCTAACATTACCGTTGGAGCTTTTCGTGCGCCGCGTTCCAATTTTATTGCAGGAGCCGAACAATCTTTCCTCGACGAAGTGGCGGAATATATGAAAAAAGACCCCATTGCGATGCGTATCGAGATGCTGAAACGGGCAAAAACGAAGCCCGTTGGCGCAACGAACGATTATGATGCCGACCGTTATGTCGGTGTTTTGGAACTCGTGCGCGACAAATCGAATTGGAAAGGTGCGAACGATGGCGGCAAAAGTCGGGGTGTTTCTGCTTATTTTTGTCACAATAGTTATGTGGCGCAAATTGTTGATGTCGTGTTGAAAGACGATGCCATTGTGATTGAAAAAGTTTTTGCAGCGGTGGATTGTGGGGTGGTGGTGAATCCATTATTTGCTACAAATTTGACGGAAGGCGGCATTGTGGACGGCATTGGTACGGCAATGTATGGCGAATTGACGTTTAAAAACGGGGTTCCTGACCAAAAGAATTTCAATGAATATCATCAGATTCGACATCACGAGGCTCCGAAATCCATTGAAGTACATTTTGTCAAAAACGAGACAGACCCCACGGGATTGGGCGAACCGCCTTATCCTCCTATTTTCGGGGCAATTGCCAATGCCTTGTATCGGGCAACGGGCAAGCGTTTGTATAGTCAACCTTTCCAAAAAGAGCTGGACAAAAGCGGCGAAGGGTAGTTTTTGATGTTTTGGGATACCCACCCAGTATAAAAGCCCTTGCGCGACGTGCGCGAGGGCTTTTTATTTGTTTTTTGGAAAAAAAATGAATGAAACGTTTGGTTATTTTGTTGAATGTGTTTATTTTTGCGGACACAATTTATATTTTAGACTAAAAGAATTATATGTTTTTTCATTTATTCTGTTTGCTTCTAAAGCACATAAATGGTGAAACTACGAAGGAAAGAGAAAGGGCGATATCCGAGATTTTACATAAAATAAATAGAGTACTTATTTTCTTAATTATCAATAAGGTAAAACGTATGAATAAATTATCACCAGAAATAGTGTCACTTATACATCTTATAAAGCTAAATGAAACAGGTTGGCGAGAAAAAGCAATTGAAAGTTTGATTGTTTCCACGATTGGGAACAAAGGCAATTCGCAGCTTTCAAAAGATGATATTTTTAATTTTCTAACAACTGAAATTAATAACAGTATTGATAGAAATATTTTCAACAAACAAATTGAGGTTCTTTTAAGCAATAAGTCTTTATTGTCATTAGGTGAAGGGCTGTTTACGCTTTCTAATGCAAAATATGATGATTATTCAAGTCAATTTCAAAAACAGTCAGAGATTGATAACAGTACGTATAATTTATTTTTG
>JBJOPA010000013.1:0-4581 GCA_046051005.1 Bacteroidota bacterium | reverse complement strand
CTTGTTTTTCACAAAACGATGATGCAAAGGTACGACCAATACGGACAATTTTGCAACACTCGGCTTCATGTGCATGCGAGTTCGCAATGTTTATTATTTTTTTGGATTTGAAAAGAAATTTTATGTTGAAATATTTTTAAAAAAAAGAATTTAGTTCTGAATTTCTTATTGTACATTTTACACTATCTTTTAAAAAATTGATTTTTAATAAAAACATTATGTTAAATAATTCGTATTATCATTTTTCTAAACTATTTTATTAATTACATTATGTTAAATTAATTGGATTTTAAAAATCAATTTTTTGAAAAATGATTTTTTGAAAACGCTAAAAAATGGGCAAAAAATGGGCTGGATACTGGGGGGGGGCTATTTTTAAAAAAATAAATACATTTTTTTTTGATAGCGAGGCAGCGAATTAGAACGTGCAGTCCTCTACTAAAAAGGACGGCATATATTTGATTTTTTGTGAATTGTAAATTCTATCGAACCATTTATTTTTCAAGAAGAACCAACTCACTCACCTATTTTTTTTTCATAATTAGAAAAACATATTTGTAAACTTTTCGTATCTTTGTATCGAATTTTTATGGATTAACCATCTCTTTTCTACGGTTTTATACTGGGGGGGGGATAAAAATAGTGGCATTTTGCGCTTTTCATTAATTTATATATTTTTTAGCTTTCACTAATTATTCCTTTGAAACTTTATTTTCATCAATTTTTTTCTTTGGTTATTTAAATTAAAATCAATATCAATGAAACGTTTTTTAACTAATTTAGCGGTCCTGATGATTGCGATGTTGCCAATGTTTGCAGGCGCACAAGCGCAATGCAACGATGCGGCAACAGGCAACACGTCATTACAAACTGCTTACAATTTGGGGACATTGACCGCCAATAGCCCTATTTTTTCGCCGCAATTTTGCGCGACGACTGCACCTGGCAGGGCGGGTGACCCAGACTATTATCGGTTGAGTTACAACGGAGCCACTTATTATGTTCAGTCTCGACGTGGAGATACGGTTACGATTCCGACATCAAGTCCATATCCATACATTTTGCAGGCGGTAACGAATCCAGGCGCGTTAGGTTTTACGTTATATCGTAATGCTAATAGTTCAGCACGTTACTATAATTATATCAGCCTCATGGATTCTACGGGCACGGTGTTATCGTCAAATTACAGTACAGACTCTTTGGTTATCTTGTACTTTAATGCACCTGTTCAAACCTCTCCTACTTTTTCTCTACCCAACACGATTGGCTTTACTGCGACCGCAGGAACGGTGAATTTCTCCGTATCAGCAAGTAATGTTGCGTGGTGGCAGGCAAGTGGAACCCCAACTTGGTGTACGTTTTCAACACTAAACGGCGGCAATGGAACTGCCACGATTGCTGCTACATGTCAAGCCAATACGGGTGCGGCGCGTAGTGCGGTTGTTTATTTTTCCGTAATGGGGTCAAGTGGTTTGGATACGCTTCTACGAACTATGACCATCACGCAAGCAGCAGGCGCGCTTGCTACGGGCGTTTCGACCAATATCAGTGGCTATGGTTTCACTGCCAACAGTTCGAGTGCCTCCATCTTGGTGACGGGTACAAACACGGGTTGGACGGCAACGCAAACAGGCACTTGGTTTACCGTTACACCATTGGTAGGCGGCATCGGTGCAACGACTTGTATCGTTACGGCAACGCCAAACAACACAACTTCGACTCGCACGGGTACGGTTGTGTTTACCCCAACGCAACCAAATTTGCCTTCGGTAACGATTACACTCACGCAAGCAGGATTGGCTTGTGTAGCAGACGCATACGAACCGAACAATGACATCGCTACGGCTACGAATGTAGGAACATTGGGCGGTGGAACGGTTACGTATGGCAATCTTTGTTTGACCGCAGGCGATAACGACTATTTTAAAGTACGCATCAACAATAGACAATATTACGTCAATACACGTGGCTTTACGACGAATACAGCAGGCACTTATGGGCTTTCGATGTCGCTTGATTCGGCGGGTAATGGCACATTTTTGACCTACGCAACCTCAGCTGGAACTGCGACAGATACTTATCTCGAACTCCGTGATTCATTGGGAACCATCATTGCTTTCAATGATGACTATAATGGTGTGGGGTATTCGCGCATCGTTTACAGTTTCTTGAACGGCAATTTGCCTTCAAACTTAAACGTCAGCAACACGCAATTGATTGTCCCTGCGACTGGTCGCGTGGACAGCGTTTCTCTTACAGCCGTTAACACAACTTGGACTGCTGTGTCAAGTGCTACTTGGGCAACTCCTACTTTGAGACAAGGCGGCGCAGGCACGTTTGGCGTAGGCATCGTAACGAGTGCAAACACCGTTGCCGTTGCACGTCAAGCAACCATCACATTTACGGGTGTGAATGTTACGCCTGTTATTGTTTATATTACACAATCGGCAGGTGTGCAACCAAACCCTTGTAATGAAGTGGGCGAACCAAATGAAACGCCACAATTGGCGCGTAACATTGGAACCATCACATCAGGTTGGTCAGATACGAGCATGTGTTTGAGCGCAGGTGACAATGATTATTTGAAATTCAATTTCAACAATCAAGTTTTTTACGCACATGTACGAGGCTTTACGCCAAATACGGTGGGTAGCTATGCGTTGACGATTTCGGGAAGCGGTCAAGTTTTGACATTGACGACTTCTATGGCAGGAGCTACACGAACAGATACGTATTTGACGTTGTATGATAGCACGGGCGTAAATCGCTTGGCATTTAATGATGATTTTGGAGGCACTTTCTTCTCACAAGTCATTTATTCTGCAAGTTTGGTTCCTACGCTCGACATCAGCGCAGCGACACATCGAATCATAAATACTGGGGGGAGTGCTTCTATGACCGTACTTTCTTCTCGTATTAACTGGACAATAACGGGCGCGCCAAGTTGGTTGACCGTTTCTCCAAGTGCAGGCATCGGCGGTTCTACATTGGTGGTTATGCGAGCAGGTATCAACTATGATTCAGTACCGCGTCAAGCAATTTTGTCGGTTGTTGGTGGCGGATTCAATTATACTGTAACCGTTACACAGGCAGGAACAACACCGTTGCCAAACTGTACGGACATTGCGGAACCGAATAACAGCGCAGCAGCAGCCTACAATTTGGGAACTGTCGCTACTTCGCGTCAAGATTCTACTTTCTGTTTGGGCATCAATGACATAGATTTTTATCGCGTTCAGTTCGATACAAATGTTTTCTTGATTTCGGTAAGACCTTACAATCCGACGAATCGAAATAACTTGGGTCGTTATGGATTGTCTATCGTTAGAAATGGCGAATATGCAACCATCAGAACTACACTTCCGGGTGGCAGCAATGCAGATACCTATTTGACAATTTGCAAATTGAACGGTGCTATCATCGCACAAAACAACGACGCAACGCCAAATAGTCTCTATTCTTTGGTGACCATTCCAATTACAAATCGTCCACCGACGAATGACGAACCTTGTAATGCTACGGTGTTGGCAGTTGGAGATTCTACAAACACGCCTTTCGTGTTGTCGCACAATGTCAACGCAACCATTAGCACAGCGGCTCCGTCAACGGGACTTTGTGTTTCGATTGCAGGTGATGTATGGTTTAAAACGACCATGCCAGCTTCGGGCGTGATGACCGTTCGTACAACGATTGGTTCGATGCGCGATGCGGTGATGGCAATTTACAAATCTACACGTTGCGATTCGATGCAACTTTACATGGGTTGTGAAGATGACAACAGAGACGGAAACGGCTCTTGGATGCCCGTTATCACCGTTCGTGGCAATGCGGGTGACCAAATTTACATTCGCATTTGGGGTTTTGCGCGTCAACAAGGTACATTTAATATTGGAGTGGTGAATTATGCTACGCCAAATATCATTGGTGGCGGTTCGACCAATGCGAAAGCATCGAATCAGAACAACAATGCATTAGACCTTCGATTGGCTCCAAATCCTGCAAGTCAAACGGCAACAGTGACGGTCAAAGCGTTGGAAGACAATGCGGCGTTTAGATTGAGATTGTTTAACATCGCAGGTCAAGAAGTAATGTCGCAAGACATGCCTTTGACGATTGGTTTGAACACCGCTACATTGGGTGTTGCCGATTTGCCAACAGGCATTTACATCTTGAAAGCAGGTGATAAAAACTATAAATTACAGATTGCGAGATAACAAATCGCATTGCGCTTTCTAAATACTTATAAAAACAGCGTTCTATACTTGAAAAAGTGTAGAACGCTGTTTTTTTATTACGCTAATGCCTTTTTGGAGGGTTTATACTGGGGGGGCATCGCACACGCTGCGCACGAGGAAAAAATAGGTTAGAACCCTATTTTTTTCATTAAGTATGTAATAAAATCCGCAACATATATTTTATTCAATAGTATTAAAATAGATAAAAATATGTAGCATACTGCCATTTCGTATTGACGCATTTTGTGTAATCCATCTGTAAGTCTATCAGGGTCTTTCTGAAACAAATATGCTTTCCTAAACTGTAAGATTCCTAAATATAACAATATAATACCTACAAAAACAT
>JBJOPA010000012.1:0-20358 GCA_046051005.1 Bacteroidota bacterium | reverse complement strand
AAACGACTTTCGACAAGTGGTTATACATCTTAAAAAACCTTCCAAATTTGGAAAATCGTCCGCTTCAATTTCAAGAAAAAGTGTTTGAGCAATTGTTTTTGGCGGCAGAAATTTCCAAGTTCACGCGAGAAGAAAAAAATCAATATGAGGACAGTTTAAAATCCTATCGAGATTTGAAAAATGTGATTGATACGTCATATGATGAAGGTAAAATAGAAGGTAAAATAGAAGGTATTATTGAAGGTGAGATGAAAGTTAAAGTCAAAGGTATCATAAACGCTCTTAAAAATGGGAAATGGACGATTGAAGAAATTGCTGAAGTTTTTGATACGACCGTTGAGTTTGTGCTTAACATCAAAAAAGAACAAAATTTATAATGGACATCAATTTGAATAAATATTTTGACCTTCATAAAGAGCTTCAATACAGTTTAAAATCCTATCGCGATTTAAAAAATGTAATTGATACATCATATGATGAAGGGAAACTTGAAGGCATCATTGAAGGCGAGATGAAAGGTAAAATTGAGGGCAGAATGGAGGAAAAAACCGAAGGCATTATCAAATCTTTGAAACGTGGGAAACTGACGATTGAAGAAATCGCTGAGGATTTTGATACAACTATTGACTTTATTCTCGACATCAAAAAAGAGCAAAATTTATAATGGACATCAATTTTTGAAAAAATATGCCCCCCCCCAGTATATTTGACCAAAATAGGTGAAATAAATAAATGTATAAAATCTATAAAACCAATTTATTAAATCTTTTAAATTAGAATTAAAAATTATGGCAACGCCTGTTTCTAAACTCGCGCCGTTGACGTTCAAAAAAAGTAAAATTTCTAACGAAAAATTAAGAAGTTTATACGAACAACTCACTTATCCGCGCCTCATCGAAGAAAAAATGTTGATTTTATTGCGACAGGGCAAGGTTTCAAAATGGTTTTCGGGCATTGGTCAGGAGGCGATTTCGGTGGGTTGCGCGGCGGCATTGTATCAAGACGAACTGATTTTCACGATGCACCGAAATTTGGGCGTTTTCACGACGCGCCAAGTTCCACTCGACCGATTGTTTGAACAATGGCAAGGCAAATCAGGCGGTTTTACGAAAGGACGCGACCGTTCTTTCCATTTTGGAAGCCAGCAACACGGCATTGTCGGCATGATTTCTCATTTGGGACCTCAATTGTCGTTGGCGGCAGGCGTTGCGCTTGCCCATAAATTGCGAAAATCGGGCAAAGTCAGTTTGGCATTTACGGGCGACGGCGCAACGAGTCAAGGCGAATTTCACGAGGCACTCAATACGGCATCGGTTTGGAAATTGCCCGTCATTTTTGTCATCGAAAACAATGGTTATGGGCTTTCAACGCCCAACGAAGAGCAATTTGCTTGCGAATCATTGGCATTGCGCGGCGCAGGTTATGGCATGAAATCCATTTCGATAGATGGCAACAATATTTTGGAAGTCTATTCGACCATCAAAAAAATTGCAGAAGAAATTAGAGAAAATCCAGAACCTTATCTCGTCGAATGTCGAACTTTTCGCATGCGTGGACACGAAGAAGCCTCTGGAACAAAATATGTGCCGTCCGAACTTTCGCAAGCATGGCACGCACGCGACCCAATTGAAAATTTTGAACGATATTTGTTAGAAAATAACATCATCAAACTCGAAGAAACGGAAAAAACGAAGGCGTTTTATAAAAAATATATCAACGAATCGGCGGACGCGGCGTTTGCGCAACCCGCGATAGAAAGCAATGTTGAAACCGAGTTGAACGACGTTTTTCAACCTTTCGATGCCGAAGAAATTGCGCCAAACGAAGCCGAAACGACTTCCATGCGCTTCATTGATGCCATTTCAGACGGCTTGCGCGAAGCCATGCAAAAACACGAAAATCTCGTGTTAATGGGGCAAGATATTGCCGATTATGGCGGTGTTTTCAAAATTACAGACGGTTTTGTGGCTGCTTTTGGCAAAGAGCGCGTCCGAAATACGCCACTTTGCGAAAGCGCGATTGTGGGCATCGGATTGGGGTTGAGTTTGGCGGGCATGAAAGCGATGGTGGAAATGCAATTTGCCGATTTTGTGAGTTGTGGATTCAATCAAATTGTCAATAATTTAGCAAAATTGCATTATCGTTGGGGCGAAAAGGCTGATGTCGTGATTCGTATGCCCACAGGCGGCGGCACGGGCGCGGGACCATTTCATTCGCAAAGCAATGAAGCATGGTTTACGCATGTGGCGGGCTTGAAAGTGGTATATCCTTCCAATCCGCAAGATGCAAAAGGTTTATTGATTGCTGCCTTGCGTGACCCAAATCCTGTTTTGTTTTTTGAGCATAAAGCCTTATATCGTTCGCTTTCGGGCGACGTTCCGACGGGATATTACACAACGCCTATCGGGAAAGCTGCCCTTGCGCGTACGCATGAAACGCCTGAAATGAGCATCATCACCTACGGCGCGGGTGTGCATTGGGCGACGGCGGCTTGCGAAGAAATGGGAATAAATGCCGATATTTTGGATTTAAGAAGCCTCGTTCCGCTGGATTATGAAGCCATTGAAACGACCGTAAAACGCAGTCATCGCGTCATCTTATTACATGAAGATAACATGTTTGGCGGCATCGGCGGCGAAATTTCTGCTTGGATTGGCGAACACCTGTTCGAGCATTTGGACGCGCCCGTTTTGCGCGTTGCTTCGCTAGACATGCCGATTCCGTTTTCAACAAATCTCGAAAAATTCTATTTACCAACCGAAAGATTGAAAATTGCAATAGAAAAATTGAAAAAATATTAAAAAAAAGCGACCCCCCAGTATAAATCAAAAAAATGAAGCCTTGACAGATTCAAGGCTTCATTTTTTTGATTTTAAATATTTTTTGAATAAATATTTTTAAAATGTTGGACACATGAGTTCGTCGTTTTCAAAATCGCCCAAATAAATCAATGAAAACTCAAATGCGTTGCTCGCACGACGCAAATTGAAACGGCTATTGAAATTCAAATCATAACTCATGCCAAATAAAATATTGTTAAACTCAATTCCTGTTAACAAAACTACGCTTCCATAGCCGCCGTTATTGGTGGAATTGAAATTAAATGCCCCATAATTTTTCACAGGTCGCCACCAACCGCCGACTTGCATCGCCGTGTTTGCACCGACTGGAAAACGCAAATTTGCACCCGCATTGACTTGCAAATGTTGGCTTTGCAACGTCGCATAGACACGCGGCGAGAGCGTCAAATATTCGCCCAAAGGCATTTGTACCGCCGCATGAAGCGACAATCGCGAGCGCAAAGGGGCTTCTGCGGTGCTGTCCAAATTCTGATAAAATGAAATATTTGGCTGCGCAAAATGGTGAAACGCCGCGCCTGCAAAAAATCCAAAACGACTATTTTTTTTGTTGAAAGAGTAGTGTAAGCCCGTCGAAAAGTCGGCATATCCAAAATTATTTTCAGGCAAACGCTCTAAACTTGTGCCTGAAAATGCGTCAATTCCGTTAAATTGGTCTTGAAAAGTGAGTTTATCGTAGTTCACATTGCGCTGATTCAAGCCAATCTGCAAGCCCAACGACAAATATTGCGTGTTGTCGCCTTGATTCAACAGCTTGTGGTAAGACGCGGCAACATTGATTTGCGTGTTGGAAAATTCAAGCACCGAAACGCGGTCGCGCTGAAAAACCAAGCCCACGCCAATTTTGTCTTTGTCCCAACCATTGGGCATAAACGGCAAACTCATGCGCAAATCGGAGGCAAAAGCAAACGACGTGATGGGCGTTTCGACTAAACTACGCCATTGGTCGCGATACACGCAACCGATGCGATATTTGCCGTCAAATGCGCCTGCCAATGCAGGATTGAGCGCAACGGGCGTGGCGTAGAACTGGCTAAACAAGCGGTCTTGTGCTTGCATGTTGCCAATGCTGCACCCCAAAAAGAGCATCAAAAGTAGGGTAGAAGGGCGGATTTTTCTCATTTCCATCATCGTTCAAAAAAATTTTATCGTCTTATTTCTTCTTATTTTCTTAATTTTTTTTCAAAAAACACCTTTTTGGTGTTTGGATACTGGGGGGGGGCATATTTTGCGCAAAAATGCTGCTTTTTTCCATGTTTTTTTTCATTTTTTACTTTTATTTTTCTAAAATCGTGTTTTAATATTTTTATCAAAAAAACGGATAGAAAAATTAACGATAGAAGAAAAAAGCAATTTAAAACGAAAATTTATACTTTTTTAGTATCTTTTTACTACGTTGATTTGATTTTTTTTTACTTTTGAGGCTTGAAACACTATTTTTGAGTTAGACGAAATATTTTGTTATTTTGAATATAAAAGATTTAAAAAATTTTAAGAAAGAAATGGATTCGTTGCTTGCGCCTACGCCTGCGACGGGTCAACCTGCGGTTTGTCGGGTTGCGATTTCGCCCGTTCGCCTCGAACCTTCGGACGCTTCGGAAATTGTAACCCAAATTTTATTCGGCGAATTAGTAGAAATTCTTCAAATTCACCCTGTCAAAAAACTTTGGGCAAAAGTTCGATGCGAGTGGGACGGCTATTTGGGTTGGCTCGACGTTCGACAATTGACACCCGTTTCGGACGTTTTCTACGCAGAAGCCCGCGAAAACTATGCCGTAGTCTATGATTTGACCCACGAAACGACCAGCGAAACGCATTTTCAGTTGTTGACGATGGGCGCGAGATTGCCGATGTTTGATGGCGTAAGTTTCCGATTGGGCGATGCGCGATTTTCTTTTGCAGGTCAGGCGGTGCAGCGAGGTAGGATTCCTGCAACGGCAGATTGGGCGGTGAAATTGGCAAGAAGATACAGTTTTGCTCCCTATTTGTGGGGCGGACGGTCGCCTTTTGGCATAGATTGCTCGGGTTTTACGCAATCTGTTTTCAAATTTTTGGACATTCCGTTGTTGCGCGATGCTTCGCAACAGGCAACGCAAGGCGAAGAAGTTGGTTTTGTGGAAGCCACACAAGCAGGAGACTTGGTATTTTTTGATAATGCGAAAGGAAAAATTACGCACGTCGGCATCATGTTGGATTCCGAAAAAATCATTCACGCTTCGGGTCACGTGCGCGTGGACCGATTAGACCATCAAGGCATTTTCAACGAAGAACGCAACGAATATAGCCACCAATTGCGTGTTATCAAGCGAATATTGCCGCCATTTGTGGCTGCCGAACCGTCATTGTCGCTCAAAGATTCGGTCGAAATGCCTGAAATGCCTTCGCCAATTCAAAACCAAATTTCACTTTTTGAAAAATAAAAGTAAAAAAAATAATTAAATGAAGCGCGAAAGTAAGTTTACGATTTCAACGGATAAAGCAAAATTAGACGCGGTCGTGATTCATCAATTTTTGACAAATTCCTATTGGGCAACGGGCATTTCATTGGCGCGGGTTCAAAAACGTATCGAAAATTCGCTTTGTTTTGGCGTTTATGACCATGAAAAACAAATCGGTTTTGCTCGCGTTATCACGGATTTTGACTCGTTTGCCTACGTCGCTGATGTTTTTATTTTAGAAAATTATCGTGGTCTTGGATTGTCTAAAACGTTGATGATCAATATTTTAGCGCATTCAGATTGTCAAAATTTGCGCCGATGGTTGTTGGCAACACGTGACGCACATGGCTTGTATGCACAATTCGATTTCAAGGAACTAAACACGCCTTCGCGTTGGATGGAAATTCACAATCCAGCTGCTTTGTTAATCCCCTAAATATTACAAATTTAACGGATTGAGTCGCTGATAATTGGTGATAATTTTTAATACAGAAGGTTGTTGCGAAAGCAATTTTCGGTCGAAAAGCGTCGTTAACAACACCGATTTCATGCCTGCGTTGTGGGCGGCTTGCGCACCCGACGGCACATCTTCAAAAACGATGCAATTTTCAGGCGCGACCCCTAATTTTTCGGCGGCAATCAAAAAAGTTTCGGGGTTTGGTTTGCCTTTTTTGACTTGTTCGGCGGTCACGATGGCTCCGAAAAACGGGCGAATATTCAACCCATCAACAATAAATTCCATGTTTGGCACTTGCGAACCCGTCCCAATCGCCATCGGAATGCCCGCCGCTTGGCTGCGTTCCAAAAAACGTTGTACGCCCGCGATGAGTGCGCGTTTTTCGCCATACAATTGCCGATACCGCGCCTCTTTTGCGTCTATAAATGCGGCAACGGTTTCGGGGTCGGCGCGATGTCCAAAAAAACGCTCGTATGCCTCGTCACCAATTCCAAATGCTTTGTTATGAACATCTTCCATGCTGGCTTCGATGCCAAAATCGTGCAAAACGCTTTGCCACGCGAGGTTGTGATACGCCATATTGTCCACCAACGTGCCGTCCATATCAAATATAAATGCTTTTTTCATATTTTTATTTTTTTAAAAAATTTAAATTTTCAGCAAATTCGTCTTCCAATTGGGCGTTGATATTTTTTTAATCGCCTGTTTTCCAGTAAAAGTTGCGAAAAACGGGTCAAAAAAAACCAAAAATAGCCCCCCCCCAGTATATTTGCCCCAAAAGTAAAAAAAAACGGCAATTCATCTTTTGACGAACTGCCGAACTCACTAAAAAAACCTTCAAAACACTATTTTATCAACACAAAGGTAAGTCATTCTTTCTCAATATTTCCTATTTTCGCAGAAAAAAATTGTAAAAATTATCACAAAATCATCAAATTTATTCAAAATCTACAAAAACAAATAAATTTTATTTGAAAAAAGAAAATATTTCAAGAATCAAGAAACTTATTTATCTAATTTTGTAACTTTGCCCTGCTTTCAGGACGGACAAAAAGAAATACGATTTTTGAAACCTTATTTACTTGACGCGATTTTTAAAAAAAACTCCTTTTCCTTCTAAAAAAAAAGAATATGTCTGAAAATCAACCATTCCAATTAGACAAAGCGCAAATTATTGAGCGAAAAAAGACGTTAGACGACATCAAAATTCAACTCAAAAAAGATTTTGTCGGCATTGATTCCATCATTGATAATTTGTTGGATTACATTCAGATTTGGTATTTGATGCCCGAAATTTTGTCGCGTCCTGTCACCGTTTGCTTGTGGGGCATGACGGGCGTAGGGAAAACTGACCTCGTGCGCAAGCTCGTGCGCTACCTCAACTATCAAGACCGTTTCGCGGAAGTGGAATTGGGCAACTCGGACAGCACGACGTATTATTCAAGTGTCGCCAAAATTTTGGAACAATCGGGCTTGAACGACGAAAAACCTGGTATCGTTTTGTTCGACGAAATTCAGCGTTTCAACACCATTCAGCCCGATGGAACGCCTGTTCCAAATACCAAATACGCCGATTTTTGGGAATTATTGAGCGACGGACGCTTGGCAAAACGAGAAAAAGACGATTTTGATTGGTACATCAATGATTATTTGTTTACCCAAAAACAGCGTCAAAAAAATCCCGTGATGCCAAATCCCGAAGAGCCGATTCCTCCGCACGAAGACCCGAACGCAGAAATTGGCATTTGGGAAGCCAATCGCTTTAAACGAATGTTGAATATGAGCGAAGAAGTGATGGACATTGCGGAAATGACGCGCATGCAAATGTTCGAGCGCGTGTCGGACAGCAAAAGGAAGAAAAAAATCTATGAACCCGTTAATCATAGTAAAACTTTGATTTTGATTAGCGGCAACTTGGACGAAGCCTTCCAAATGGCGACTCAAACGTCTGAAACGGACATTGATGCCGATATTTTTCATTCGTTTACAAAAAAAATTACGGCGGTGGACATCAAAAACGCCCTCACGCGACGGTTTCGACCCGAACAAGTGGCGCGTTTCGGCAACATTCATTTGATTTATCCGAGTTTGCGTCGCCGCGATTTTGAATTATTGATTGAAAAAGAATTGATAAAAGTAATAGAACGAACCAAATTGCGTTTTCATGTGGATTTGGCGATTACGAAAAATGTGTCGCAATTGATTTATCGAAACGGCGTGTTTCCCGTGCAAGGCGTGCGACCCGTTTTTTCAAGCGTGATGGATATTTTGGAAACCAATTTGAGCAAATTTTTGTTTGAATCGTTGTTGATGGATACTTTTAAAATTAAAATTGATTATAATTTTGAAGAACATTACATCATCGCTACGTTTGGACGAAAATCTATAAAATTGCCATTTATCGGTCGAATTGATAAGATTCGAGATACGCAAATTGCAGACACCGTTTCTAATGTCAGCGTACATGAATCTGGTCACGCTGTTATTTACGGAATTTTATTTGGTCTTGCGCCGCTTCAATTGAAATCAAAAGTGGCAAGTAGCTATGCAGGCGGATTTACATTTCCGCACCAAATCTATGAAACCAAAGAGAGCATGATTCAAAAAATCATGGTGTATTTGGCGGGCGGCATTGCGGAAGAAGTTATTTTTGGCGATAAAAATGCGACGATTGGACGTTCGCACGACCGCGAGCAAGTCACCATTTTGGCTGCCGATTATGTCAGACGCTATGGTTTTGAAGAAAAATTTCAAACCAATTATACGTTGGAATACGCTTATTCGATGGACAAAAGTAAAACCGATGCAGACATTGAAAATATGATTACTGCGTTGGCAAGCCAAACGCGCCAATTGTTGACCGATTATCGGACGTTTTTGGTGGATTTGTCGCAAAAATTGTTTCATGCAGGTAGTTTGGAGGCAAAAGAAGTTTCAAAAATTGCTGAACCTTACGGCTTAAATTTGCAACTCAAAGAAGAAGGTTATTTGCATATTGCGGATTATAACGGAAAATTATTTTGATATTATCGAGTAAAACAATAAAAAATGCCTCATGTGTAAGCGTGAGGCATTTTTTATTTTATAGGAAATTATCGGGTTTTTTTATGAATCTTCCATGGCTGCGTCCAAGTCATCTTTAAATTTGGTATTGGGTTCTACATAAACTTCGAGGCTCAATGCGTCTTTTGATTTCAGCGATTTCCATTCGGCTACGGAATCGTGCAAAACAATCAAAAAATCTATGCGCAAATTGCCATCTTTTTCTTCGCTCAACAAGTCGTCATAATTTCTCAAAACGATGTGAACTTGCTCTAAATCTGCCCACGAAAAGTCGCAAAGCATGTCGAAAAGCGCGTCCATATTTTTACCAAAATAATTAGGCAATGCCAATGCTTTTGCGATTTGCTTGTAAAATTCGGCTGCTGTGGGGCAGTTTTTTCCGTCAACTACTGCAACGAGGAGGCTATCCTTTGAGCGTCCTTCATATTTTTTCTTTAAAATTTTAAAATTTTTCATCGGAATAGAAATGTTGAAATGTCGTACAACGCACGCTTTTCAGGGCGTTTTGGTTGTTTTTTGGTTGAAAAAAATGATTAAACAATTTGCCTTTTTTTAATCTTTTCTTATTGCTGTAATGCAATTCTATTCAAGTTCTATAAACGTTCGATAGTGGTCGTTGGTGTAATACGCCTTTTGTGGAGAAGTGACAAGTCGCTCTGCACCTCTATTTTGACCATTTTTTTTAGGATTTACGTCCCACTCTTGATATCCAATTTTCTTGCCATTTGTGTCTTTAATCGGCAAATTTCTTTCTCGATTTTGAAACGTTCGCCCGCCTACGTAACCACTTGGGGCTTGTCCATTTTGTCGAACATACGCCAATACCGTATAGGCTTTTTCTGGCACACGCGCATCTTTTTTACCGCTTTGCGAAGGTGCGGGCGCGTTGTCGCTTTTGCCGTTTGGCGTTCCGTTGCGTTTTGGACGCGGGTTTTGCGGCGATTTTTCTGTCGTAGGATAAGCGGTAGCGGTCTGACTTTGCGCGGCATCATTTCTACCTTTACAAGCAAAAAACACCGATGTGGTCAATAAAATGCCAATGAAAATGGTGGCGAGTTTTGTAAAAAATTTCATCTTTTATCGTATCTTTTTTCAAAAAATTGCATCAAAAATACAACAATTTTTTAAATTTTTCAATTTCAGATGCCCCCCCCAGTATAATTAACATTTTTTTGTCAAAAAAATGACAAAACGCCATCAAAAATAAGAAGAAAAGATACGTCTGAATTTTTTTTATCGGTACTCATATTCATATTCAAAAGTTGCGCCATAAATGCTAGAACCGTCGGCTTTGCGCATAGTTTTTTCTCTCAAAATGAGTCCTTGACTATCGCGTTCAAAAACGCGCTCGGTTTCCGAAGTTTCTATTTTGACCAACCAATTATTCTCGTCGTAATGATAGCGGCGCAATTCGGTTTCTTGGTCGTCCCAACCAATCGTCGTTTCGTGCGAAAGCCGCCCGTCTTCGAGATAATGAAACCTAAAAATGCCTGCTGAAGCCGTTCTTTCCACAATTTTTGCTTGGCTGAAACGTACGGTTTCTACGCGCTGATGTTCATAATCGAAGCATTGACGCAGCGTGTCATTTGTCCAACGAAAACTTGCGCGGTCGCGAGGAAAACTGAGTTGCACGACATGAAAATCTTCGCGGGAAAGCAATTTTCCGTCGGGCAAATATTTCCAAGTCGAGTGGTCGCGTAGAGAATCGTCCCGAAAATAGCGGCGCGTCGAAATTTGCTTGTTCGCATTGTAATAAAACGTCGTATAACGTCGCAATTCTTCTCCTTTTCGATAGGCAGTTCGATGGCGCGCCAACAAATCATCAGGATTATATTCAAAACTATTATACGAAAAATTCACATCTTCTCGAAAACCTGCATTATATCGTCGCTTGTCCACCACAATTATTTTCGAGATTTTAAATTTTTGAATATATTTTTTAGTCAAAATATAATCCCAACCAGACAATGGTTCGTCTTGGTTCCATTCATTTTTCCAATCGGCTTGATTGGCGTTGCTGTCCAAATGCACTTGTCCAGACTTGCTTTGAAAATTAAAAATCGGCGCATTTACACTGGACAACGATTGTTGCTGTATTTTTTTTGCATCTTCATCTTGCAAAAAATTAGATTCGTCTAACAAACCCGTTTCGACGGGAGTTGGTGCTTGCGCATGTGCGAACAATAAACTGAAAGACGATAAAAAACAAAGTAAAATTTTTTTCATAGGCAAAATGGGCATAAAAATAAATTGATTGTGAAACTAAAAAGTAGCGAAAACTTTACCAAAGTTACAAAAAAAATGAAATATCAATTATTTTTTTCATCTTTTTTATACCTTTTTTTTAATTTTATCATAAAAAAAAGCGCATTAACAATTTCGTTCAATTGTTGATGCACTTTTTATATTTTTGAAAAGTATATTTTTAATCTTCTGATTTGTCTTTTTTTGCTAATATCCGTAGTGTTGCCATTTCTCGATAGGCATCTCTAATTTCTTGTGCGGGTGCGCCGAAATAAGTTTTGTCACCTTCCAAACTCTTGGAAACGCCCGATTTTGCCAACACAACGGCATTTGAACCAATCGTAAGTGCTTGCGCAACGCCCACTTGACCGTAAAGAATGACGTTATCACCTAAAATTGTTTTGCCTGCAATGCCAACTTGTGCGGCGAGTAGGCAATTTTTGCCCAACACAACGCCGTGTCCGATGTGACATTGTGCGTCGAGTTTCGAGCCTTCGCCGATGATGGTGTCGCCCGAAACGCCTAAATTGATGGTACAACCTGTGCCAATGTCGCAATTGTCTTCAATCAAAACACGTCCGCCGCTTCGCCATTTGGAATATTTTCCTTCCTTTTTTTGAAAAAAGAAAGCATCGGTGCCGATGATGGAACCCGCGCCAATCTGAACGTTTTTTCCGATGATAACACAATCATGCAACACAACATTTGCTTGGATGTAACTTCCTTTCCCGACGACCACGTTGGGACCAATGACAACATTTGGTTCGATGATAGCCGTTTTATGGATTTTTGCAAGCGGGCTAATCGTTGTCGTAAGCGGCACAAATGGACGTTCTCCGATGACCAATTGGTTGTAAGCCTCGAACGGATTGGGGTGAATGAGCAACACTTTTCCTTCGGGGCATTCTACATTTTCATCGTTGATGATGATGAAAGATGCGTTAGATTTGAAGGCTTTTTGGAAATATTTTTTGACATCAACAAACATGATGTCGCCTTTTTCTACTTTGTGAATCACATTTATGCCCGTCACCAACCAATCAGGCGCGCCGCCGACAAGTTTTGCGCCGATTTGAGCGGCTATTTGACCAATTGAAACAGGTTTAAAAAACTTCATAGTTCAATCTTAATAATGTGTCGTCGTTCTTTTTCGGTTTTATTTTTTTTTCAGAATTTTAATTTCAACCCTAAACGGCTTTTATCGAAATCGCCGCAAAGGTAGAAAAAATCTATATTCGCCAACGATTTTTTGAAAAAAAAATGCCAAAAAACAGTAGATAACTTTTACAATTATTCTTTACAATACATTTTTGCTTTAAAGAATTATGAAATTTTTTATGAAAAATTCAAAAAAGGCTACCCCCCCAGTATATTTGGACTTTTAATGCCTAAAAAAAGCCTTGCGCATGTGCGCAAGGCTTTTTTTATCGCAACGTCAAAAATGATTCGGCGAGTGCCAGTCCATTGATTTGTAGATGGATATAATCCGCCAACTCGTCATAACTTCCGCGTGCATGTTGCAAAAAAGCGGAGGCTTGTCCATAAACGGCGGGCAATTTCGATTTCTTTATCAAATAAAATCCATCTAAGAAATTATTAATTCCACCTGAAATAATGAGTTCGTGACAACGTCTTTGGTCACCTAATTTTTCAACCAATTCGTTACAAAAGTCCACCATTTCAAGGGCATTGTGTCCCAATTTGGTAACACTTTCATACGTATTCGCCGCCATTTCATTGCTTCGATACAATTCAATTTTTGAAAAATTGGTACCGCCTGCCGCCGCAAAATCAAGTGCCGCCAATGGCATTTGTAACAGTTTTTCGAGACTTTTTTTTCCAAAACCCTGACCCACTTCCTTGACAATGATGGGGATTTGAAATTTTTCTGCCCAATTAACAACCGTTTCTATGGTTTCAATGGGCGCACGCTGAAATCGGTCTCCTTCGGGTTGCAACCATTCTTGCAACGGGTTTACGTGAATAATCAACCCGTCGGCACGCAATTTGACGACCATTTTTTCAATCAAAAACAACTCGTTGCTATCAATCAAACGTTCCAACTGAGCAATTCCAAGATTTGCAAAAAGTGGCAATCCATCACCAATGATAGGACGGATATTGAAATCTTCAAAATATTCGTTTGAAAAAAGTAGTTGTCGGCACGAACCCAAACCCATTCCAAAACCAAAATCAGCGCAAGCCCGCGCCAAATTTCGGTTGATAATCCGCGACATTTCTGTCCCGCCCGTCATACTTGATACCCAAAGCGGCGCACGATGCGTTTTTCCTAAAAACTCAAACGGCGGCAAATTTTCAGGTTTTCGATGCGGTGAAAACAGCGGTTCGTAATAAAATCTGTCATCGTTTTGCGTCACTTGTGCGCGCAATGCGAGTTCGATATGGTCTTTTTTGCGGTCGGCTGCGGTGGGGTCGTGGTCGGCTACGGTTTTTTTCTTCATCTTATTTTTTTCAAAACGCAAATTTTCTTTTCGGTAATACAAAATAAAGTTCTTTTTGTTTCAAAATTAGAAAAAAAACGTTTTATTTTTGTCCTTTATTTGATGGCATGTTTGAGGTCTGCAATAATATCGTCCACATTTTCGATGCCCACCGACAAGCGAATCAAACCATCTGAAATGCCATTTTTTTCTCTTTGTTCTTTCGGCACATTGAGGTGCGACATGGTCGCAGGGTGCAGAATCAACGTTGCAGCATCGCCCATCGTAGGAGCCAATTGGCAAAATTTTACGCGATTCATAAACCGTTTGCCTGCCTCTAAACCGCCCGCTAATTCAAAAGAAAGCATGGCTCCAAAGCCATTTTTCATCTGTTTTTTCGCCAAAATATGGTCGGGGTGACTTGCCAAACCCGGATAATTTACCAACTGAACCTGCTTTTGTTTCGTCAGCCAAATCGCAACTTTCATGGCATTGGCGCAATGTTTTTCCATGCGCAACGACAGCGTTTTGAGACCCGTATTAGTCAAAAATGCCTCGAAGGGCGACAAATTTGTTCCCACCAATTTCATCGCCGTGAAAACTTCTTTTTTCATCAGCGTTTCGTGTTGCGAAAGCACGATGCCCGCCGTCGAATTGCCGTGTCCATTCAAATATTTTGTGGTCGAATGAATCACAAAATCAACGCCAACTGCCAACGGTTGCTGCAAAAACGGCGTTGCAAACGTATTGTCTGCCACCGTCCAACATTGATTGGCTTTTCCAACCGCCGCCAAAGCCGCCAAATCGTAGCAAGCCAACGTCGGATTGGCAGGCGTTTCGAGATAAATGAGTTTTATTTGGGCATCATTTTTCAACGCATTTTCAACGGCTTCTATGTTTTTTAGGTCAACAATCACCGTTTCAATGCCTAATTTTCGGAATACTTTTTCAAACAAATCGTTCGTGCCGCCGTACAAATTTCCTTGTGTCAACACTTTGTCACCCGTTTTTAAAATGCCGAAAAATAGGGTAGCAATGGCGGACATGCCGCTCGAAGTCATCAATCCAAAAGTCGGATTGGGTAAACCAAAACCTTCCAATGCCGCAATTTTATCCGCAACCGCCTCAACAGTTGGATTGCCGTAGCGACTATAAAAATGCCCGTTTTCATTGCCTAAAAACACGTCAATCCCTTGTTCTATCGAATCGAAAGCGAAAGATGATGTGGCATAAATGGGGGTTTGTTGTGGCGTTGTGTTCAACGTTGGCACGCGGTCGTGTACGCAAATGCTCTCAAAACCATTGTTCTTTTTCATGAAATTGTCAATAATAATTGGAAAATAAAATTTTTAAAAAAAAAAGAAAAAAGCACGACCCCCCCAGTATATCGAGTCGAGTCGTGCCTTTTTTGAGTAAAATATTTTAAAACAATTTCAAAACTATTTCAAAAATGTTTTAAAATTCTTTCAAAATTACTTTAAAATTATTTTACTTTTTTCGACCATTCTTCGATAGATTTTTCGTTCATGCGAACGTAATCCATATTTTTTTCTTTTTTCGCCAATTCTAACGATTTTTTAGCCGTTGCGATAGCTGCTTTCAAGTCACCTGCTTTTTCTTGTGCAAGTGATTTTTGACGCAACATCCAGAATTTTTCGCCGCCCATTTCCATGCCTTTGTCCATCCATGCGATGGCTTGTTTCAAATCTTTACCCGACTCGAAATAGTAGCGACCTGCATTGAAATACGCGCTTGCCGAAGGTCCGTCCATCGTTGTTTTGATGCTGCCCATCACTTTTTGGTCAGTCGGAACGGCAATCGCAACGCTCACGCGCACATCGTCCCAAGCAAAAGTAAGGTCGCAACCATTGATGGTCACATTGTCTGTTGAAATGGTGAAAGTTTCTACTTTGTCTTTCGACATCATGGTTTTTGCAGAAACGCGGAGGGCATCTTTTTTCTCGTCATAACCATCAGAACCCCAAAGTGTAAGGTCATTGTTGAAAATCACCGTCCACGCATCTTTTTGTGGAATAACGTAAACCGCGTAGGTTCCTTTTTTGAGTTTTTGACCACCGATTTCAACCGAATCTGCAAATGTAATTTTCGTAGAAGCGTTTGCGCCTGTGCGCCAAACTTCGCCCATCGGCACCAATTCACCAAAAACCTTGCGACCTTTTGCGCTTGGGCGCGAATATTCGAGGCTTACATCTGTCAAACCAACCGTTTGTGTTGATTTTGCCATCGGGCTTGGCTGCGGCGTAAGGACTTGTGCTTGCGAAGCCACCGAAACCATTGACATAGCAGCTACAAAAGCCACTTGTTTCAAATTTTTAAACATAAATTGTACGATTTTAATAAAATTTTAGAAAATTCCTGTTAATTTTTTTTATTAATATTGATGATAAAAAGCGGGACAAATTTGGAAAAATATATTGGGTGTATAGACAATTAGTTTGTCAAATTGTTGACATTTTTTTGACAAAAAAAGCCCCCCCCCAGTATTTTAAGCCAAAATTACCAAATAAAAGTAACATTTTGAACCAAATCGGGGTGTAAACTTTGGGCAACGGGGCAAGTATGCGCCGCATGTTCCAACGCTTTTCGTTCTTTTTCGGAGAAGTTGTGCTTTGGCATTTCCATCACAATATCAATACTACTAATGCGTCTTGGAGCCGCCGCCATATTTTTTTGAACACTTGCTTTTGTGCCGACGATGTCTAATTGATGTTGCTTTGCGTAGATGCCCATGATGCTCATCATGCAAGCCGCCAAGCCCGTTGCCACCAAGTCGGTGGGCGAAAAAGCCTCGCCTTTGCCTTGATTGTCCTTCGGCGCATCGGTGTTGATGCTCGTTTGAGATTCCAAATGCGTCAGCGTGGTGCGCAAATCGCCTTCATAAATTACGATTGATGTCATAATATTTTTTATTATATTTTGAACGAATTAGAAAAATCGGGCAAAACTATGACCAATTATTCACAAAACTATCTCAATTCAACTTTTTTTTTGATTTTGATACTTAAAAACAACTTGTGATATTTTTGTGAAATCGTTGTCGCATCTTTGTATCATTAAAAAAAAAACATCTTAATGAATCAAATAATTAGAGATACCTGCGACACGTTGAAAGAATTTAATGCCGTGTTGCAACAACTTTCTGCGGAACAATTCGCACGCCCGTTGGCGATTTTTTCGGGGTCGTCCATCGGAATGCACGCCTGTCATGTCATTGAGTTTTATCAATGTCTTTTTGTGCAATCCATCGAAACCGAAGGCATCAATTATGACCGTCGGCAACGCGACCAGCAACTCCGAACCGACCTGCAATATTTCGAGGTCGTGACGCACCGAATTATCCGCCGCCTCGAAAATCTTTCGGAAGCACAATTGGCAAAACCCATGCGTTTTTTTTGTGATGAAACACCGCTCGACGACGTGCCGACGCAAAGCAGTCTTGCACGCGAATTGCAATACAATTTCGAGCATATCATTCACCATGCGGCGATTATTAAGATTGGAATTTTGAGCATCGAACCAAATTGTATGGTTCCTTCAAACTTTGGCGTTGCGCCTTCCACTGTCCGAAATAGATAAAAAAAAATAGGGTCAAAATAGCCCCCCCCCAGTATTTGCCTCCCAAAAAGAGGGAAGTAGGGCAGTTTTTAAGGCTTTTTGACCATTTTCATTGATGTTTTTAAAACGAAACGCTTATGTGTACGTTCACGTTTTATCCGCAAAAAAATGGTGATTCCATTTTGACTTTCAACCGAGACGAGTCGCCCAATCGCTCGAATATCGAGATGGTCAACGACCGAAAACGCGGTCTCATTTACCCCAAAGACAGTCTTCACGGCGGCACTTGGTTGGTTTGCAATCCCTCGCGTGGGCGCGTAGTGTGCTTGCTCAACGGCGCGTTTGTGCGACACGAAAGGCAATTGCCTTACGGAAAAAGTCGTGGAATTATGTTGTTAGAAAGCATGGATTTTGAGCGCGTAGAAGACTTTTTTTCAAAATATGATTTCACCCAAATCGAACCTTTTACGATGGTGGTGATAGAAAAAAATGCCTTATTTGCCTTTCGATGGACGGGTTCGATGGGCGTTTTGAATCGTCCCGACAGGTCGCAACCGCAAATGTGGTCGAGCGCAACGTTGTACGATGAAAAAACGCAACAAATGCGTAGAAAATGGTTTACCGATGCGCAAAATGCTAAAAATGGTGCGTTGACACCCACCGATTTGTGGCAATTTCACCAAACGGGTGGGGCAGGAGACCTTGAAAATGCGCTCCTCATGCAACGCGATTCGGGTGTTCAGACCGTTTCGCAAGCACAAGTTTTGCTTTCTTTCACGACTTCTCAAATTCAATTTCATTATCATGAGTTTAAAAATAATGCCACCATTCACCATACCTTACCGATGGCAGTTTCCCAAAATGGATAGGTTTGGAATAGCGAAAATTGCGCAAAAAAAATGGTTCATTCGCCTCACGCACAAGGAGTTTTGGGCGATGTGGACGCATTATCTGCCTGCATTTTTTTATTATGCGTTTGCGGCGTTGCGCGAGCGGTCGTTGTTTTTTTTCACGGCTGCCAATCCGACCATTCCGACGGGCGGCATGTTGGGCGAAAGTAAGTCTGACATCAACAAAAACATACCCCCCCAGTATCGTCCGAAAAATTTAATGTTGTTTTCGACAGAAAATAAAGAAAAATGGTTTGAAAAAGTCGAAAAAGAAAAATTTCCTTTTCCCGCAATCGTCAAACCAGTGGTAGGCGGTCGTGGTTTGATGGTCGAAAAAGTAAATAATTTTGACGAATTGGCTGCCCATGCTACGCGCTTTGGCGTTGATTTTATCGTCGAAGAATTTGTGGATTTGCCCGTCGAAGCGGCGGTTTTGTATTGGAAAAATCCAGTCACTAACACAAGCGGCATTTTGTCTGTTACGCTTAAAGAATTTCTTTCCGTCACGGGCGACGGCGTTTCGACGGTCGAACAATTGTTGCAACAAAGCTTTCGCGGCATCTTGCAAATTGAACGTTTACAGCGCGAAAAACCAGATTTAATGACCCAAAAACCGCCTTTTGGCGCGTCCGTTTTGGTCGAACCTGTTGGAAATCATTGTCGAGGAACTATGTTTTTGAACGGAAATGACTTGATAAATGCCGATATGATTGCCGCATTTGACGGCGTACACGCCGATTTGGGCGACGTTTTTTTCTTCCGATTGGATTTGAAAGCACCCAATATCGCCGATTTGCAAGCCGCACGAAACCTCAAAATTTTAGAAATCAATGGCGTTGGTTCGGAACCTGCGCACATCTACGACCCCAATTTTCCGCTCGTATCCGCTTGGCGCGATACCTTGAAATTGTGGCGAAAAATCCACGAAGTGAGTGCCGCCAATCATCGTTTGGGCGTTGCGTATCAGTCGCGTAAAGAATTTATGCAATTCGTAAAAACGCAAGATGCATTCGTGGAAGCAGGAAAAAAATAATTCAAAAAATAGTTGAAAAATGATTAGTTCTATTTTTGTTTTAGGATTGTCGAGCAGTTTTTTGGGCGCATTACCGTTGGGAATGCTCAATATCACCGTATTGAAATTGAGTTTAGAAGGAAAAATTCGAGCGGCTTTTGGATTCGCATTAGGCGCAATTTGTATAGAATTTTTCCAAATAGCCATCACCCTTTTTGCGATGCAAAAACTGCTGACAATCCCATTTTTCGCAACATTACTCACCATCATTTCGATTCCGATTTTACTATTTTTGGGTTTTCAGAGTTTCAAAACGCCCCCCCCCAGTATAAATGCCCCTAAAATGGCAGGAGAAGCAGCATTTCAACATCATTTTTTGACGGGAATAAAATTGAGTGCGGCAAATGTTTTGATTTATCCATTTTGGTTGCTTTGGGGAAATATTTTCCTACAAAATGGTTGGTTCTACGCGCAAGCGAGCCATTTTTTGACCTTTTCTCTGGGCGCAAGTCTCGGAACTTTGGGCGCGTTTGCCGTTTTCATCGTACTTGGAAAATTGATTTCGCCTTACTTATCGCGTTTTCAACACATATTTGGGGCAGTTGTGGGCGTGGCATTCATCGGTTTTGCTTTTCTACAATGTTTTAAATTGTTTCAATAAATTTTAAAAATAACTATGTTACAAAAAATCATTTTATTGGTCAGTTGTTGCTTCTTTTTTTCTCAAAATTTGATGGCGCAACATGATAATTTAGATAAAAAAAATATCGCCATTCAAGGCTACGACCCTGTTGCCTATTTCACCGTCGGAAAGGCGGTGAAAGGAGATAAAAAATTTTCGACCACCCATAAAAACGCCATTTACAGGTTTTCGAGTGCCGCAAACAAGGCACTTTTTGTCGAGTCGCCTGAAAAATACGCGCCGCAATATGGCGGTTGGTGCGCCTACGCCATTGGCGAAACGGGCGAAAAAGTGTCCATCAATCCAAGTACATTTAAAATTTTAAATGGAAAATTATATTTGTTTTACAATGAAAATTTTACCAATACGTTGAAATTGTGGAACAAAAACGAAGCCGTACTGTTGGAAAAAGCCATCAAAAATTGGTCAAAAATCATTTCAAAATAAAAAAAAATAAAATTATTATGAAAAAAATAATTTTTTGGGCAATTCGCTTTATTCCTGCAATCATTTTGTTGCAAACGTTGTTTTTCAAATTCACGGCTGCGCCAGAATCGGTCTATATTTTTTCTAAATTGGGCATCGAACCTGTGGGGCGTTTGGGTTCGGGTGCGGTAGAATTATTGGCGGGCATTTTGTTGTTGTTGCCACGATTTTCGGTTTGGGGCGCGTTGTTGTCATTGGGCATCATGGGAGG
>JBJOPA010000011.1:0-6869 GCA_046051005.1 Bacteroidota bacterium | reverse complement strand
ATATCCGAAAATCTTCGACTCGTGATAAATAATCTTGCAATTTGTCCATAACTATATATTTTTTACAAAAAGGCAAAATTACAAAATTTTAGACTTGTGGAGTTTTAATGCGTTTAACCTGTCTATTGATGATTTTAAGTTGTGGTTCAAAAGAACAACAGCCCTTGGAAATTTATCATCGCTATCCTGTGCCGTATAAACCACAAGGTGAGTATCAAGCATTTGTCGTGAAAAATATTGATTCAGATAGCGTTTCCTCATTGTCGTATTTGAATAATATTAGAACTGTTTTAGATACATCATTGTTGCGATTATACGACACGATGCATATGAGTAAGATGGGTATGGAGGGAAAACTACATGTTAGTATGTATCCATATTCAGATTGTACACTCGATTCAAAATGGGATTTAGGAAAAGATTTAGCATTTAGGTGTGACGTGGAATCCATATATGGAGCATCAATAGAACCGTATGGTAAAGATAGTCTTGTTATTTACTATGTGCCTGGAATCTCTGTCCACAATCCACTCATCAGGCAACATAAGCGATACTATCCGCTAAAACGTTAATTTTTTTTATTTTTTGAACATTCGTCTCGCCCGCGTATATGAAATAGAATATTTATTTACTCATCTTGTTTGATACTTTACAAAGGTTACACATAGATTTTGCGTCGCATACTGGGGGGGGGCATTTTTTAGCAATTTTATGGCAATTCTTTCATACATCTTTTCAATGCGTCGCGCCAATGCGGGATTTGTAGGTCAAATGTTGTTTTAAACTTCGTTTTATCCATCAAACTAAATGGCGGACGTTTCGCAGGCGTAGGAAAATTGACCGACGGAATCGGCGAAACTGTCGTTTTGAGTTCCGCAATTTCAAAAATGGCGGCTGCAAAATCGTACCAACTGGTCACGCCTTCATTGGCATAATTAAAAATTTGTCCAAACGCATCGGCGGCTGGAACGGTTTGATTCTGAATTTTTGCCATCACTTCTATCAAGGCTTGCGCCAAATCTCGCGCATACGTGGGCGACCCAATTTGGTCAATCACCACACTCAACGCCGCTCTTTCTTTGCCCAATCGCAACATGGTTTTGACAAAATTATTGCCAAAAATGGAATAAACCCAAGACGTGCGCACCACCAAACTTTGCGCACAATGCCGCAAAACAAGGCGTTCGCCCGACAATTTTGTCTTTGCATAGACCCCTTTTGGCGCAACGACTTGTTGTTCGTCGTAAGGTTTGTTGTGTTTTTCGGAATGATAAACATAATCCGTTGATATATGAATCAGTTTAATGCCTTCTTTTTGACAAGCGACGGCGAGGTTTTTTGCACCCGTCACATTCACTTTTCGCGCTGCTTTGAGGTCTGATTCCGCTTTGTCAACTGCCGTATAAGCCGCACAATTTATACAAAAATCAATGTCTTTGTTGCGTTCAAAAAAGCCTTTCATTTGACGTGATTTCGTAATGTCAAACGTATCGCGGTCGGCGAGAATAAATTTGAAATAGGGGTGTGTAAAAGCCAAAAAACGAAATTCATTCGCCAATTGCCCTTTTGCACCTGTTATCAATACTTTTATCATTTTTAAATTATTTGATTATCTTTAACTTTTAAATTATTGATTATTAATTGATTATAAAAAATAAAAAATAATTAAGTTCATGAAATTAATGACTGATAGACAAATTCTGCAAGTTTGAAACTCGTGACGGACGACATACGTGCGCGTCGTCCTTTGGCATCGAAAGCGGTGACATGATAGTTGCGTTGCGCGTCTTGTTCGCAATGTACCAACACATTTTGTTCGCCATTTTGTTGATATAATTTCAAGATACTTCGTTCAACATTGCTGACGGCGGCGGTGTCTGCATTGTGGATTTGTTTAAACATTTTTCGCAACATCATATTGTCCGAAGCAACAACGACCGCCCCAATTCCTTGTCCCACTTCTGGAACAAATTCTTTCGGATTGATGCGCAAAATATCAAAATTAGCTTCGTCAACGCCCAATGAAATGAGGGTGTGTTTGCTAATCGTCATGGCATCGGCTTCGCCATTTTTGATTTTTTCCAAGCCCAAAAGCGGACTACTCGCATCGGCAATACATTGAAAATCGAATCCCAAATCTTTAAATTGTTTGGCGTATAGTTCTGTCCGAACCAACACCTTTGAAACCTCTGAAAGTCCCAAAATACCCCCCCCCCCAGTATTTGCAGCATTTTTGGGACGGATGAGATGCACTGCGCTGTCTTTTCGTTCAGAAAGCGCGGCAATACACATGCCAATGGGCAAGGCAATCGTCAAATCGCGCAACGGACGGATAAACATATCCACTTCGTTGTCCAACAACGCCTGTTGCAATTCGGCAAAGTCTTGAAAATAGACCAATTGACTCGCCACGTGCAATTTCGCCAACTCGGTGTGCAAATAGGTTGCCAAAATCTTTTCCCAAGGGTCTCGAATCGTTCCAATTTTCAGCATATCAATTTTCTTAAATTTAAGTATCGTTCAACATTAAAACTAAAAAGAAAAATATATTTTTAATGTACCGACAACGCAACGCCCGCCGCTTGCATGATGAGCAACAACAAACCAATTGCAATGCGATAATAACCAAAAACTTTAAAACCGTATTTGGTCAAATAACCAATAAAAAAACGAATGGCTGCCATTGCCACTACAAAAGCAACAATGTTTCCGACGGCTAAAATCGTCCAATCTTGGCTTGTCAATGCAGGAATTGCGCCTGTTTTTACTTCTTTATAAAAATCATAACTCTCTTTCAAAGAGGCAGCGGTCATGGTTGGAACGGCAAGGAAAAACGCAAATTCGGCTGCTGCTTTCCGCGTCATGCCTTGTGCGAGACCACCGATGATGGTTGCCGCCGAACGCGAAAGACCTGGCAACAACATCGCCAACACTTGAAAGCAACCAATGAAAAATGCTTTCTGATACGTAATCTGTTCACCGTTTTCGTTGGTGGGAGATTCGTTTTTGGCAAACCAATCATCTACAAAAAGCAACACAACACCGCCCGCTAACAAAATAATCGCAATTACCGTTGGATTTTCCAACATGGCATCAATGTGTTTTTTAAACAACAAACCAAAAATGATGGCGGGAATGAAACCAATCAACAATTTGAAATAGAAATCCATGCTTTGAAAAAAGCGTTTCCAATACAACAACACAACTGACAAAATGGCTCCCAATTGTATCACCACTTCAAACAATTTGACAAAAGAAGTGGCTTTTATGCCCATCAAAGAAGAAGCAATCACCATGTGTCCTGTTGAACTAACAGGTAAAAACTCCGTCAAACCTTCAATAATAGCGATAATTATCGCGTCTAAAATACCCATAATCTTAATTTCAGAATCTTTCTTTTAAAAAATGTTTTAATCGTTGTTCGTTACTTTCTCTTTCTTTATTTGTTCGCGCAATTTGCTAAGCATAATTTCTACAATCTTCGACGTATCGAAGGCTTCTTTCCAACCCCAATCACTGCGTGCTTGCGTATCATCAATGCTTTCGGGCCACGATTGCGCAATCGCTTGTCGGAAGTCAGGTTTGTAAACCACCTGAAAAGTTGGGATATGTTTTTGAATCTCAGCGACCAATTCAGCAGGTGTGAAGCTCACGCCAGATAGATTGTAGCTGCTGCGAATAGAAATGTTTTCGGCGGGCGCGTCCATCAGTTCTGTGGTCGCACGAATGGCATCTTCCATCATCATCATCGGCAGGCGCGTGTTGGGCGCGAGAAAGCATTCAAAGACTTCGTTGTTCACGGCTTTGTGAAAGATTTCCACCGCATAGTCCGTTGTTCCGCCACCGGGCAAACTCTGATAACCAATGATACCGGGATAACGCAGCGAACGAACATCAACACCATATCTTTTATGATAGTACGATGACCAGTTCTCTCCTGCCACTTTTGACATACCATAGACCGTTTCGGGTGTACGAATCGTATCCTGCGGAGTCATTTCTCGCGGTGTATTAGAACCAAAGACCGCAATCGTAGAAGGGAAGAACACCTTATTAATACGATGATGCCGCGCCGTCTCTAAAACGTTGAAAAAACTTGCCATGTTTACGTCCCACGTCCGCAATGGATTGATTTCTCCCTTCGCACTTAAAATGGCTGCCAAATGATAGATTTGTGTGATGCGATAACGTTCCACGATATAAGACATCTTTGCGGAATCGGTGGCATCAAGGATTTCAAAAGGCAAATAATGATTCGCATCAAGCGGAAGGTGCAAATCGCTCGCAATCACATTACTCTGACCATACTGTTGTCGCAAATATTTTGTCAAAACTGAACCGATTTGACCGTTTGCGCCAATGATTAATATCTTCTCTTTTACTTTTTTCGTATTCAACATAACGATTTCTTTTTATACTGGTTATATTTGGTGTAAGAATAAATACATTTTTAAAGAATATCTATTTAAAAAAATAATTCGCTGCAAATTTCCGCTTTTATTTTGAATTTAGTTCTTCAAAGTTAGGAATTTTTTGTAAATAATTAAAAAACCCACCCCCCCCAGTATCTTCGGCATCGGAAAGGATTTCTCCGCAAAAAGCTTGTTTTCCATTCGTTAATAACAAATAAGGAACTTTTAAAACACTATTGTACGTCGCGATTTGAAAGAAAGTCGCCTGCGAAATATCAACGCTTGGTCGCTTGCATTCTACGATTAATTTCGGTCTGATTTGCTTATCGAACACCACAATGTCGCACCTTTTTTGTCTTTCGTTCACCTCGATTCCGTATTCCGTGCGCATCCACGCAAACGGAACTTCGCACGAGAGATGAAGATGTTGCACCACCAACTGACGTACCACTTCTTCGGGCTGCAATACTAAAAATTTTTGTCTAACAGGGTCAAAAATTTCGTCGCGCACGACTCCACGAGTCCGCACGCGACGAATTTTAAGCAATTGACTATATTCAGAAAACAAAATCTCTGTTTCCATAAACAAACAAATAAAAATTTTTATCTTAAATCTTTCAAACGATAATACATATAGCGTTTTGTTTCTCGACTGTCATCAATGTTGATGAACATTGAATCCGCTTTGAACTCCAAATAACCGCTTTCTAACTGATATTGACACCATTGACCACCCGTTGTACTCACTTTTAAAGCCATCTTTCCCGTCGAATCTTGTTTGACTTGATAGCAATAAACACAAGTCGCGCCTTTGGCTGTTAAGACTGCGCCACCTTTCGTTGAAAAACAAAAATCGTTCTTTACACGCAACGAAGCGGCTGTGTGATACGATTCTTGTTTGTTTGCTTTCGCTAATTGACGGACACTTAAAAAACTCCATTTACCTTCTAATTGTTTTTGGGCTGCTTTTTCTGCTTCCGAAGCATCGGCGGATACTGGGGGGGTGTCACAATCCACTTTTCCGCAACTCACTTCACTTGCGGCGGCAGCGGTTTTTTTATCGTTGCCACAACTTGTCAAAAAAACGGTGAAAATCAACAAAGAAACACCAATAAACCATTGTTTTTTCATTTTAAATTCTATTGATTTGTTAAATAATGATGAATAAAAGAAATAATACCGCAAATAAACAACTTATTTCCATATTTTTATACCGAAAAGCTATTTTATAAATTATTTTTAACCCACTAAATTGTACTTTTGCGCGCTTTTTTTTCATAAATTATATAAAAAAAATAACATCATGTTTCTTTTAGAAAATGATTTTGATGCGCCGTTGTCAAACCTTGATTTTGAAAATGGAATTGTCTTTTTAATTGATAAACCAATCCATTGGACTTCGTTTGATGTGGTCAATAAATTGAGGTGGGAATTGCGTAGGATTACAAAAAACAAAAAAATAAAAGTAGGACATGCTGGTACGCTTGACCCGCTTGCTACTGGTTTGTTGTTAATCTGTTCTGGAAAGTTAACCAAACGCATTGACGAATTGATGGCAATCGAAAAAAGTTACACAGGAACCATTCAATTAGGCGCAACAACGCCCAGTTTAGATGCAGAAACCCAAATTTCAGAGACTTTCCCTACTGAACATATTGTGCCAGCCACTTTGGAAGCTGCCCGAAGCCGTTTTATAGGAGATATTGAACAAATTCCGCCCATTTTCTCCGCCATAAAAGTTGATGGAGAAAGATTATATAAAGACGCGCACAAAGGGAATTATGCAGAAGCCGAAGAAAAATTGAAACCTCGCGCTGTACAAATACATGATTTCGCTGTGCGAAACCTTTCTCTCGAAAATAAATTAGACTTCTATGTTCGTTGTAGCAAAGGGACTTATATTCGGTCATTGGCACGCGATTTTGGAACCGCTTGCGATAGCGGCGGATACCTTTCTGCCCTTCGCCGAACTGCCATCGGCGAATTTTCGGTTGAAAAAGCATGGAATCTGGAACAACTTATCCAAAAAATGAAAGAAATCTCTTAAAAAGAGACACCCCCCAGTATCGTCCCCCCTCAATCCCCCCGAAAGGGGGAAGGAAACACCTTTTTTACGACTATTTTAAAAGCATTTCTATTTGTAATCCACAAATAGAAATGCTTTTTCTATTAAAATCAAGCTAATCAAGCTCCACAGCAAGCTGAATTAGCTTAAAATCAAGCTAAATTAGCTCCACAGCAAGCTGAATTAGCTTCACAGCAAGCTAAATTAGCTTAAAATCAAGCTGAATTAGCTCCACAGCAAGCTGAATTAGCTTAAAATCAAGCTAATGCTTGCACATCGCGAGGCGTTAAAACGCCACGCTAATATAACGGTCGTCCCTACAGGACTTTTTTATTAATTTTTCTTTATTTTTATTTTATAAAACAAACGTTTTATTAGCAAAGCGTTTTAAT
>JBJOPA010000010.1:0-11386 GCA_046051005.1 Bacteroidota bacterium | reverse complement strand
AAAATAGCCACCCCCCAGTATATCCGCTCAAAAATGCGTAATTTTGCATTTTTTTAGCACATTTTTAAAGAATTTTAAAGTTTTTGAAGCGAAAATAAAATGAAAATTGCACTTTGGACGGTCGGAAAAACCGATGCCGAATACTTGAAAACAGGCATCGCCATCTATGAAAAACGATTGCGACACTACGCGCCGTTCGAGTTGTTGACGCTGCCCGATGTCAAAAATCCGCCCCAACAAAGCGAATTGTTGAAACAAAAAGAAGGCGAAATTATTTTAAATAAAATCGAAAAAGAAGATTTTTTAATTTTGTTAGACGAGAATGGAAAAGAATTTTCTTCGGTAGGTTTTTCTGAATTTATCGAAAAACAACAAATCGGCGGGCGCAAAAGATTGGTGTTTCAAATCGGCGGCGCATTTGGCTTTTCTGATGCCGTTTATGAACGCGCCGATGCAAAAATTTCGCTCTCTCGCATGACATTTTCTCATCAAATGATTCGATTGTTTTTTGTCGAACAATTATATCGTGCGTTCTCGATTTTGAAAAATGAAAAATATCACAACGAATAAGCAAATTTTTTGCCTCATTTTTTCAAAAAAACCTACCTTTGCGCGCATTTTTCAAAAAAAAACTTCAAAAAAAACTTCAAAAAAAAATTATATGATAAATATTGCTTCCATTTTACAACGCAGCGTTGCCGAAGCCGTCAAAACGCTTTTTGATTTGGACATTACGCCCGAAAGCGTGGTTTGCACGCCTACGCGCAAGGAATTTACGGGCGATTATACGGTGGTGGTGTTTCCATATTCCAAAATCGTGCGCCAGTCGCCCTTGCAAACGGGCGAGGCAATTGGGCAATTTTTGGTCGGAAATGTCGAAACGATTTCAGGTTTTAACGTCATTCAAGGCTTTTTGAACCTCGAAATTGTGGACACTTTTTGGACGGATTTTCTAGGAAGCATCCACGCCAACGCGGGTTACGGGTTTTTGCCCGCCAACGGACGGCGCGTGATGATGGAATATTCGTCGCCAAACACCAACAAACCTTTGCATTTGGGGCATGTTCGCAATATTTTAATTGGTTGTTCGGTTTCTAACATCATGGAAGCGGCGGGTTACGAGGTCGTGCGCACGCAAGTCATCAACGACCGTGGCGTTGCCATTTGCAAATCCATGTTGGCTTGGCAATTGTTCGGCGGCGGAAAAACGCCCGAATCCGAAAACATCAAACCCGACCATTTTGTAGGCGATTATTACGTCATGTTCGAGAAAAAAATCGGAGAAGAATATAAAAAATGGCAATTAGCCGACGAAGCCAAACAATGTTTTGAAGAAAGAAAAAAACAAACCCTCAACGAAATAGAATTTTTTAAAGAATATAAAAATGATTATTTCAATAAACATTCGGAATTGGGCGCGCAGGTCAAAAAAATGTTGTTGGAATGGGAAAACAACCACCCCCCAGTACGCGAGCTTTGGAAACAGATGAACGGTTGGGTTTATGCGGGTTTTGGCTCGACGTATGACCGTTTGGGCGCAAAATTTGATAAAAATTATTACGAAAGTGAAACATATGAACTCGGTCGCGACTTGATTTTAGACGGCTTGGCGAAAAATGTGTTCTATCAAAAAGAAGATACATCGGTTTGGATTGATTTGGAAGCCGAAAAATTGGACCAAAAACTCGTGTTGCGGTCGGACGGAACTTCGGTTTATATGACACAAGATATTGGTATGTCCATGTTGAGATACCAAGAATTTGCCGCTGAAAAAGTCGTTTATGTCGTTGCCGATGAGCAGGATTATCACTTCAAAGTCTTGTTTGAAATCCTCAAAAAAATGGACGCGCCCTATGCAAGTGGCTTGTTTCACTTGTCTTACGGCTTGGTCGAATTGCCGACTGGACGCATGAAAACCCGCGAAGGAACCGTCGTTGATGCCGACGATTTGATGGACGAAGTCGTCGAACTCGTAGCAAAAGGAACCGACGAACGCGCCACATTGCAGGAACTTCCGAAGGAACAAATTGCCGAAATCAACCGAAGAATTGGACTTGGCGCGTTGAAATATCAGCTCATCAAGGTCAATCCGAAGAAAAAAATGGTCTTCGACCCCGAAGAATCCGTCAAATTGGAAGGAAATACGGCTCCGTATATTCAATATCCATGCGTCCGAATCAAAGGTTTGTTGCGCGATGCAGCGGAAAAAGGCATTGATTTGTCGCAACCTGCGCATTACGAAAAAATTGAATCTCAAGAACGCGACTTGTTGTTGTTGCTCTATAAATTTGAAAACATCGTGCGCGATGCGGCGGAAAATTACGACCCGTCTTTGATTGCCAATTATTGCTACGATTTGGCGGTTTCGTATAACAAATTTTGGCATGACGTTTCGATTTTCAAAGCGGCAGACGAGGCGAAAATTTTCCGACTCCAACTCAGCCGCGCCGTTGGAAATACACTCGAAAATGCCTTGAATATGTTGGGCATCGAAGTTCCTGAAAAAATGTAATCGTATTTTTTTAAAAATAAAAATTCATAAAAAAGTGATTTTTGAAATTAAATTTTCAAAAATCACTTTTTTTTTCTCAAAAATATGCCCCCCCCAGTATAAAACGCCTTTTTTTGTCTTTTTTATTAATTTTTTTGCGAATATATTTTCGTCGTAAAAAGTTGCGTTTTTGTCGAATAAATATTTGAATATAATTTTTTGTAAACTACATTTGTGTTCATTATAAAAAATCACTTTTTTTTACGACAATATTTTAATTAAAATCTATTTTCAATGATGCTAAAAAAGACACTTATTGCAACCGCTTTTTCGTTGCTGACTTCGGGCGCGTATGCGCAAAGTCCCGCAGGCGAATATTTTTTTATGGGCATCGAATTTCCGATGTATCGGCTCAAAGACAAAGGGCATTCGCCACAAACTTTTTCAAATGGTTTCTTCGGAGTCAATAAATTTATATTTGGCTATGAAGAAATTAGACCTAATTTTATTTCTCGATTCAAAATGTCTGCCACGATGGGAGATTTGGGTTTGAGCGTTTCTCCAAAACCGAAAAAGAAAAGTTTGACAGAAGTAAACGTGAATTTGATTGAAATGTCATATTCATATTACAAGAATGTGAATCAAACCAACAGCCAAGTATTAGACGGTTACGTCAAAAAAGGCGACTATTTTGGCGGCACTTTTGCCATTGTGGTACACATCAACACGTTTTCGTTGCCGACAAATAACGTTATGGCTTACAATGTCGGCTCCGTTTTGTCGGTGGGCGGCATGGTGCGCCGTCCGTTGGAGTCCGAAGTCAACACCAAATGGCGACTCAATGCGGAGGTAGAAGTTCCAATTTTGGCGCACGTGGCGCGACCGACTTACTTGGGTATGGTTCCCGTGCCTGATAGCATGGTCGAATTTTCGCCCAAAACGGTGTTCAAAAAACTGAAATTTATGCCGATTGGTTTGTATTCGGGCATCAAAACGTCTTTCCAAGCCGAGCAACAAATTAGGGATTATCGGGCGCGGCGTTTCACCTATGATTGGCAATTGTTGCACAATTCGGGCGGCGCAAATCCTTACACATTGGTAGGCGGTGGATTTGGCTATCAAAGTTTATTTAAAATGTAAAAGATTGATTTTATAGTTTTTATAAAACATGTTTTCAATAATTTAAAAAATATTTTGTAAAATGAAACTCAATAATAAAAAATCAGTTTTTTCGATACCCCCCAGTATTCGCGGCGTTTTGGGACTTTCGATTGTCGTTTTGGCATCGTGTAGCCGCATTTTGTTGCCCAACGGCGACCGAAATACGCCCACCAATTGCTTCAACCAAACGTGGAATGCGGTGGACAAAAATTATAGTTTTTTGGATTATAAAAACATCAATTGGGACTCGATTCGCCTCGCGTATGGGGCGCGGGTGAGCGATTCGATGTCGCAAGATTCGTTGTTTACGGTGTTAAACGGCATGTTGGGCGAGCTTCGAGATGGTCACGTGAACTTGAAAACGAGTTACGATTATGGTCGAAACTGGTCTTGGTTTCAGAATTATCCGGACAATTTCAACCAAAGTTTTGTCAATCGTCAATATTTGGGCAAAACTTTTAAGCGAACAGGCTCTATGCCCAATCAAATATTGCGCGACAGCGTAGGATACGTAGAATATCGTTCGTTTGGTGCGGGAATTTCGACAGATAATTTGGATTATATTTTCGACCGCTTCAAAGATTGCAAAGCCATTGTGATTGATGTGCGCAGCAACGGCGGTGGTTCTATGGCAAATATTTTTAAGATAATGGGTCGAATCGTGGACAAAAAAACGCTCGTCGGTTACTACGAAACGCGCCAATCGGCTACGCGCAACACATTTTCTAAAAAAGTGCCATATTATGCCGAGCCAGCGAAGGGCAAAACGCCTTTCACAAAGCCCGTTATCGTGTTGACCAATCGCGGTTGTTACAGCGCGACGACGCATTTTGCAGGTTTTATGTCCGTAGTTCCTAATGTGACTTTGGTCGGCGACCGAAGCGGCGGCGGTGGCGGATTGCCCATTTCGAGCGATTTGCCGAACGGTTGGCAGTTGCGTTTTTCGGGTACGCGCACGACGTTGCCCGATGGGTTCAACATCGAACATGGCGTGCCTGTGGACATCGAAACGTCCACTTCGGCAAAAGACGAAATTGAAGGAAAAGATGCCATCATCGAAGCGGCGATTGAAGAGGGATTGAAACAATTTGCAATATGGAAAGCAAAAGAAGACGCTAAAAAAGAGAAAAAACCATAAGTTTTTGATAAATTTTTGATGAAATTTTAGTGTTTTTGGAATTAAAAAAGGTCAACATCGTTATCCGAGTTGACCTTTTTTCTGTTTGTTTTTTTGTCTGATTGGCTTCGTTTTTCTTTCAAACGGGCTTCGATAACACCTTTTGGAACGGGTTTTTTCAAGCGTGGTTTTTCTTTTTCGAGGCTTTTTTTCAGCATTTTAAACAATCGTTTTTCGGCTAAAATTTTGTTGCCCAATTGCGTTCTTTCTGTTTGATTGACGATTTGCAACACGCCAAATTGCGTAATTTGCGCCGACAATTTTTCAGAAATCAACAATTTTTCCTCGCCCGAAAGCCCTTTTGACGATTCGATGTGAAGCATAACTTCCACTTTCGTTTCCACTTTGTTGACGTTTTGACCGCCCGCACCGCCACTCCGCGATGTACGATAGGTCAATTCTTTTTTGATTTGTTCAATTTCCATTTTGAAAATTATAAAAATTATTAAAAGTTATAAAAATATTAAAAAAATAATTTCAAAAACCATATTGAGGCTACCCCCCAGTATTTCCCCCCTCAATCCCCCCGAAGGGAGGAGGCAAGGCATTTTTTTTAGTAAAATTTAGTATCTTTTATTTTTTAGAAATAGCGAATTTCCAAAAAAAATCCTGTTGTCAATTGACAAGCAGGATTTCGATATAACTTATACATAAACTTACCAAAACGAAGTTATGCCGAAAATGACGTGCCACAACCGCAAGTCTCTTTGGCATTTGGGTTTTCAAAAGTGAAGCCGCGATTGTTCAAACCATCTTCCCAACCAACTTCCATACCCAACAAATAAATCGCATGTGATTTCTGCATCAACACTTTGATGCCTTCAATTTCATACACGCTGTCCGTTTCTTTTTGTTCATCGAAACCCAAAACATAGCTAAAACCCGAGCAACCGCCGCCTTTCACGCCTACGCGCAAGCCATAATCGTTCGGAATATTATTGTCAACTACTATACGACGCAATTCTTTTATTGCGCTTGCCGTCAAAGCCAGTGGTGCGGCGGCGACTTTTTCCATTACTGCACTCATATTTTTATTACGAATATTTTTTGAAAAAAAATTATTTTTAACCTCGAAAAAATCTATCATTAAAACGAAAAAAGGGCGAAAATGTTGTCATTTTTTTAAAAAACATACCCCCCAGTATATCCGCTAATTTTGACGATTTTATAGGGCAAAGTTACAAATCTTTTCACAAATTGGACAAAAATTCAACAAAATTATTTTGATTTTGTCTAAATAATTAATTTTTTTTAACAAAAGTTATTTTTTTAAAAATAATAAACTGAAAAAAAAACTGAAAATTCGGCACATTTTTGGCGTTTTTCTCTAAAACATTTCTAATTTTGCCTTTCATTTTTTATAAAAACAGCATTAATAAAAAAAACATATGAAAGATTTTTTCGGAAGCACAGAAAATTTAGACGAAAAAAGCGTAGATTTTTTGCTCAAAGCCATCGAGCGAAACAACATGGTGGGCTTTGATTTTGTGGAGTTCAAAATGGCTGTAAATCGCCTTCGTTCCATGCAAATGGACGATGCGACCGCCATAAAATCGGCATTTGTCACCGCCGCCACCATCGGTCTCACCAAAGAAAAATTGTTAGAAACGGCTCATTTTTATCGAAATATTTTGGTGAAAGAACGCGCCGTTTTTGATGCCGCTTCGCAGCGTCAACAAGACCAGCGCATCGGCGCAAAATTAGAACTGATTGCGAAAACAAAACAAGAAATCGCTGAAAAAGAGGCAATTATCAAGCAATTGCAAGCGGAATTAGAAGCTGCCCAAACCAGCGTGCGCGAAGCAGATTACGAAATTAATCAAGCCGTTGAAAAAATTAATGAAGCAAAAAGCAAATTTTCGCAAGCGCATCAAACCATTTTGGAGCGTTTTGACACCGATTTAGCCCTCATTTCAGCTAATTTGTAAGTGATTGTTATAAGAAAATCATAAAAAAAAATGCGTTGCAAATTGTTGCGACGCATTTTTTTTGTCATCATATTTTCACGTTCTGTGCGGCGATGAGTTGTTTGATTTTTGGAATTTTTTCCATCGTTGCTTCGTAGCCCAACGCGGTCAATTGCTCGGTTTTTTTGAGGTCGAAGAAGCTGAAATCCAAAATTTTTGGCGGTGCAATATATACGTCTAACATTTTGACGTGGGGTTTTGCGTTTGTCCAAAGCCCCAAATCCACCACGCGCTCGGTGATGCCGAGAAACGAAGAAAGTTGTTTGTTGCTGTCAATGACGACTTTGGGTTTCACATTAGAACCAATCAATATTTCACAGCGTTCTCGCACGGGCGCGGCGGGCAGGTTGTTGGTCATTCCGCCATCGGCGTAGAGTTCGCCGTTGATTTCGACGGGCGAAAAAAGCCAAGGCACGGCGCACGAAGCCATGACGATATTAAACAATTCTCCCTTGTCAAACAAAACCGCTCGCCCTTGATTGAGGTTGGTTGCCGCCACAAAAAGCGGATATTTGAGCGACTCGAAACTGTCTTCGGCGATAAATTCGGCAAGTCGTTCTTTCAAATACGTCAATTTCACAAAACCGCCGTTGGGAATGCCCACCAATCGAAAAATTTTGTAGAAACGGCTGTCATTTACAAAGCGTTTCATGTCTTCGACGGAGCAACCTGCGGCGTACAACGCGCCCACGATAGAGCCTGCGCTCGTGCCACTGACAACGGTTGGCTCGATTCCATGTTCTAACAAGGCTTGCAAAACGCCGATGTGCGCAATGCCTTTCGCGCCGCCACCGCTCAATGTGATGCCAAAAGTCTGTTTAAGGATAGGCGTATTAAGGTTTGTTGACATATTTTTTGATTGATTTTTTTATAATTTTTTAGAATATTTTTACTTTAACGTTTGATTCTTTTCTTTTATCGCAAAAACTGCGTCAAATTTTTGTCTTTTTTCAAAAAAAAATGAAGAAAGATGCCCCCCCCAGTATAAACGCCCTTTTTTCGCCCTTTTGAAGCGTTTTTTTAGAAAATATACTGGGGGGTGGCATTTTTTGATAAAATTTTTGAAAAAAGATTTTACTTTTGCCCTCTCATTTCTGATTCACTGCAGCAATTATAAAGATTCGATGAAATTAAATTTGCAACGCGACCTCATTTTTTTTGATGTCGAAACCACAGGTTTGAACGTCATGCGCGACCGCATCGTTCAAATTGCCCTCATCAAATATTCGCGACACGAAGATACGCCGCCACAAGAACTTTCGATGCTCATCAATCCAGGAATCCCGATGTCCGAAGAATCCATGAGCGTACACGGATTAACGCCAAAAGATTTGGCAAACAAGCCTTCCTTTCAGCAAGTGGCGCAAAAGATTTTTGATTTTATCGGCAATGCAGATTTGGCGGGCTACAATTCCAATCGTTTCGATGTGCCGATGTTGATGGAAGAATTTGCTCGCGTGGGGCTTGATTTTGAGGTAGAACATCGAAATTTGATAGACGTGCAACGCATTTTTTATAAAATGGAGCCGCGCACGCTTCGCGCTGCCTATCGTTTTTATTGTAATGAAGAACTCGTGGACGCGCACGACGCACTCGCTGATGTACGCGCCACCGCCGCCGTTTTGAAAGGTCAATTGGCATTGTATGACGAAAAAGATTTGATTGATGAAGACGGAAATAGGGTAGCGCAACCCATCAAAAACGACATGAAATCCATCAATGATTTCATCAACGACTTGAAATTTGTGGACGTTACGCAAAAATTAAAAGTGGACCATAACGGCGTGGTAGTTTTCAATTTTGGTCAACACATGGGCAAACCCGTTGGCGAAACGTTGGCAAAAGACAAGCAATATTTGAACTGGATTTTGAACAAAGAGTTTTCCGTCCAAGTCAAAAAAGCCGTCAAAAAATTGGCAAAAGAATACGAAGAACAAAAAAAATAGAAGATTATGACGCAAGAAAGGCTGCAATATGCGTTGTCGGTGTTGTTTACTTATTGGGATTGGGACGTGGTGCGGGTCATTCGCGCCTTGCAAGACCTGTTGCCCAAAGACGACGACCGCCGCAAAATGCTGGACTTGTTTTTTACTTACTACGACGATAAAATCAAAAAACTTTCCGACACGCAACTCGCCGAAAAAGCGCGTTTGGTGAAATTTGCCCAATTGGGTTTGCAAAGTTTTATCCGCGAATTGTCCGTCAAAACGTTGCAACCGCTTTACGAAGAAAAAATAGCGTTTTGGTTCAAAAATTATGACCCGCGTCCCAATGCAACGTTGGCGGGTTCGGCGTTGGACATGAGCCATTTCCATCTGCAAAATGTAGAAATTCCCGAACATTCTTTGCTCGATGATGCGGGAAAACAACGCTACAAAAGGCTCGTCATGCAGGCGCAAGACGCGCTTTCGATGCGCGATTTTGAAAAAGCATTTGCCGTTTGTCAGCAAGCGGTGGAGGAAACGGAACCCGAATCTGCGCAATTATATGAGTTGATGATGATTGCGTTTTTCAATGCGCAAAGCCCTGAAAACATCGTTTTTGATGCGTTGCAACTCGAAAAATTAGACAAAAAACCACGCGCCGCCTTGTTGGAAGGTGCGGAAAGTGGTAGTTTGGTGAATCAAGTGACCAAAAAGTTGCCGAAATTGCCTACACTTTTGTTGTTGGTGCAACGTTGTTCGCGTTGGCAAGCTGCCGAAAAATGCAAGTCCGAAACTGCCAATGAAAACATAAAAAAAGTGGCGCAACAGTTGTTTGAACAGTTGTCAATTGCCTATTTGAACATTCAATTTGATTATGCAAAAGACACCGAAAACAAGGACGATGCCCGCCGCGAAGCCACCCAACGTTGGATAGAAACGGCGTGGCTGATTCACGAGCAAATTGCGACGGCGCACGAGTTTTTTGAACAACAATTTGTCCGTTTGATGCTCGAAATTACGGGCGGCGGCAAGTTTCAATGGTTGGCGGTTGCTAAAAATCAGACGCATCAAATTCACGACAATTCGGATTTAGATGCCCTCCAATTGTTTGAACACATTAGAAATTGGTTGACTTTGCAACCCATCGCACGCGGCGACGTGCAACACGCCGTGCAAGAATTGTCCGCTTTTGCAGACCAATTATATTTCAAAATTTATGTTGAAAAATATTTTGGTTTGAAGGTCGAAATGCAAAAATTGGACAAAAAGAAAGACCCAAAACGCGAAACCGAATTGCGACAAAAGGTGTTAGACCTTTTCGATGCCGCTGAAATTGCGTTTGAACTCACGAAACGAAAAGATTTTTTAGATTTTATCGTTTCTGAACTTACCGATGAAGGCATTTTTTCTTGGATTGATTTATCGAAACAAATAAAACCCGAAACGCGGAAAGATTTGGGAAGTTCGATATTTGAAAACAATGCCATTTCTCGAAAGATGAATTTCAATGCCGTCGGCGAACTCTTGCGCATGACGGAAAAAGCGGGTTTGCCGCAACCGCCCATTTTTGATAGACTCGAAATTGGGATTGCAAAGCACATTGCCGCGCAAACGGAGCAAAAATATTTGCAATTGATGGCGAAAATCAATCGTTTTTTGCCCGTAAAATCGGACGAACGCCGCGAAGTTTGGGCGTGTTTGAAAGATTTTGAACAATGTTATAAAGTTTTGTGGGACGAAGCACTCATCAAAAGATGTTTAGGTGAATTGACGGGTTATGGAATTTTAATTTGGTTTGATGTGGACGAAAAGACGGGAAAATTAACCTCTAATCGCGCCACAAAAGAGCTTAAAATTGACGCAGTCAAAGAAGTAGAACGCTTGATTGCGGAAAAAAATCCGTCCGATTTGGCTCCGCTCACGCAAACGGCATACCCCCAGTATGTTGCCCAAAAATTGGTGGATTTTGGCAAACACGTCCTCGAAACACCCGACCAAATGCAGTTGTACAACCGCGCTTCGATGGTCAAAATTTTTTATGATTTAGAGCATTGCGCCGCGATTTTGGACGACAAAAAACCGTTGATGCTCGTCATTGACGAAATTGTGAAAGAACGCCGTTTCAATTGGATTGATTTGACCGAACACGGCATGACCGCCGCGCCCGAATCGGTGGCATTGCAATACGATTGTGTAAAAGAACTCATGCGTTTAATCGAAAAAAATGGCGACCAAAACCTCATCAAAGACATTCGTAAATTTGTTGCCGACAAACACGCCAGCGAATCTATGAAAGATTATCAGGAAAACGTTGCCACCGACCGCAAAAACAACAACCTTCGCGACCGCGAGCGCGTGGTGGACGCGATTTTGCAACTCAAAAATTGTTATTTGTTATATCAAGATATTCGTTATCTTCAAATGCCGTTAGACGAGTTGTCGGGACAGGGAAAAATTGAATGGTATCGGTTCAAATTTTTGTCGCACCCTGAAAATAAGCAATTAGATTTTGATGTTTTCAAGGAAAAAGAACAATTTTTGAATTGGAACAAAAATTATTTTCAAAATCAAAGGTCTTGACGCATTTTTGATGGCGCGCCTTTTTTTTCTCGAAAAATAGCCCCCCCCCAGTATAAACGGCATTTATCCCCCCTCAATTCCTCCG
>JBJOPA010000009.1:0-2508 GCA_046051005.1 Bacteroidota bacterium | reverse complement strand
ATTTGGAATCATTGATTCTATCTTTCAAACCATCTTTATCCCAATCCTCGAAACGAACCGATTCATGATTTGCATCTTTGAGGTTGTCAATGATTTTGCAACCGCCGTCTTTGGTGGTAATTTTCAACCATTCTTGGGTTTCTTTGTCGTCTTGGAATCGTTCAAAAACGGCATTATTTTGCTCGAATTTGGAAAGAACTTTCCCTTTTCGCTGGCAATCGGCACTTGTAGCAGCCGTTGACGGGGCTGGAACGGCTGCTTGCGGGGCGGCAGCAGTTGGTGCACCCGTTTGAACGGCAGCTACAGGAGGCGTACTTGTGGCAGTAGCTGTTGCTTTTTCAGGCTTTGAGTTGCAACTCACGGCAACCAAGGCTACCATAAAATACATATAGGATTTCATTTTGCTTTGTTTAATATGAAAAAAATGATGGTTTTGTTGACTAAAGCAACATTTTAGATTGTTTTCACTTTTGGTAAAAAAATGTTCATAAGTCTATTGATGCAAAAAATGTAATTATTGATAGATAACAGCCATTTTGCACTATTTTGCCGAAACACTGACGCAAAATTAAACCTTTTTTTAAAACGCCCAAACAAAAAATATTTTTTTTTTCTTGTCATTCCGTTAGGAATCTCGCACTTTGTCATTCCGTTAGGAATCTTTATCGCAGTACGCAAGATTCCTAACGGAATGACAAGGCGATTGTGGATTGCGGAATGTTTTACGTGGAATATTCCACAATCCGAAATCCACAATCCGAAATCCTAAAAGTATTGTGAATAATTGTCCATTTTTTCTATCAAACGCGCTTTCAAAATGGCATTACCCGCGCCCAAAGCGTCTAAAATCACTTGCGCTTCCAACAAATACAATTTTCGTTTCTCCATAGACCAATAAGCAGGCGGCTCTTGCAAATTGCAAATGCGGTCTGCCAATTTCACTGCCCACACTTCAAGTGGTTGATTTTTAATGCGTTGCAAACTATCACTCATTTGTTGCGCCTTCGGCAAAGCGGGATTTTTGGTCAATGCAGACACGCCGTCTGCAATTTTATCGCCGAATTTGAATCGAATGTCTTCTAAACTGACGGGCGTATCCTCCACCACATCGTGCAATAAGGCGCAACCAAGTGCCAAATCCCAATTAAATTGAGGCGTTTGTTGTCCTGCAAAAGTAATTTCTGCCGCTACCATTGACACATGTACCATGTAAGACGTTTGTTGAGCACCAGGAAATCGTTGATGACCATGTGCTGCGCCTGCAAAACGGATGGCTTTATGATAAATCTCTTTCATATTGATGAGGTTATTTTTTTGATTTTGCCGCAAATTACAGCAATTTTTTCAAATTGAGAGCCGATTTCGGTGCGGCGTGACTGAAATAAGTTGCATTTAAATTATTTTAGACCCAAATTGCACGAATTTTCACAAATGAAGCATTTTTAATTCATGCAAATTCGTAAAATTCGTGTCCCAATCGCCACTTTAACCCATTAATAATCAAGTTTTTATGAAAAAAAATACACGTGTCTCCACCGCAGAAGACACTTTGAAAATCATTCAAAATGGTTTTTTCATCGCGCCGAATGGCGATAAAATTTCAATTGCAGCCGCGCAAACTGCCGCAATCGCACAAACGGTCGTTTACAAATCAACTGATTTAGATAATTTGTTAGAAAAGTCGTTTCAACACAACCATTTTAAAACTTTTTTTGAAGTCACAGGCGAAACTTCTTTGGATGCGGTGCGCCGTTTATTGGATGATGAAGGCGAATCAAACGTTTTGTGTTTAAATTTTGCTTCTGCGAGAAATGCTGGTGGCGGATTCCTCACAGGCGCGCAGGCGCAGGAGGAAAGCATTGCGCGAGCGACGGGTTTGTATCCGTGCTTGTTGAAAGCGATGCAGGATTATTATGAGTTGCATCGGCAAATGAAAAGTTGTGTTTACACCGATACGATGATTTATTCGCCCAATGTGCCGATTTTTAAAACCGAATCTGGGAGTAATTTGGATGGCTTACAGAAAGTTTCGTTAATCACGTCGGCAGCAGTAAATGCAGGCGTTGTAATACAACGTGAGCCAAATAATATTCCGTTGATAGAATCCTTCATGCGACAACGCATCAACAAAGTCTTAGTTTTAGCGCAAGAACGCGGACATGAAGTCTTGGTTTTAGGCGCGTGGGGCTGCGGCGTTTTCCAAAATGACCCTGAAAAAGTAGCTCTTTGGTTCAAAGAGGCGTTGGAAACACGGTTTGCACATTGTTTTAAACGAATTGTTTTTGCAGTGTATTCCAATAATCCCAAATTTATTACGCCGTTTCAACACTATTTTGGAAAATTTTAGAAATAGGATGCTTCTGATGAGAAGGATTGTAAGGATGTTTTCTATTGAGGTAACTAACTTTCGCAAAGTCCAAAAGGGCGTTTAAAAAGGGGGAAAATTGAAAATTATCCCCCTTTTTAAACGCCCTTTTGGACTTTGCGAAAGTTATCTCAAGAAATTTT
>JBJOPA010000008.1:0-3724 GCA_046051005.1 Bacteroidota bacterium | reverse complement strand
GGTTTGTTGACGTATTCAACTATTGCATTGAGTCAAAATAGCAACAATCGCGTATTTGTGAGCATGGGCAGCGATTCTAAATCGCCCGCGAGTTGGGGCGTGGGCATCGAAAAGCATCTTGACGAACCTTTTGCGGTGCAAATTGCCGTCGAATATGCGCAACGCGACTACGGAACGGTGGCTGAGGAAACTTTTCCTACGACTTCAAACGGTGGCACTTGTGGAGGTTTTGGGTGCATTGCTTTCAATTCTTCGCGCACTACACTGGGTACAAAATCAGATATTACACTCAATTCCGTGCAAGTGCCGATTTCTTTACGCATTTTGAGTAAAAAATATTGGTATCTCGAAACGGGCATTGTCACGTCTTATGCCGTTTCGGGCAATTGGTTGGACTATAAAACGCGCACCGAATCTGCATTGTTTAGCAGCGAAACTTCCAGTTTTTTGTCGAATACGCGACAAATTGATTTTAAAAAAGACAGAATTGGTCGTTTCGATGTGTTGCCGCGTTTGGGCGTGGGTTTCCGCATTCCAATTTCTAAAAAAATGGAATTTTCAATGGGCATTCAGCGAGAATTTAGTTTGAAAAACCTGAACGAAAACATTGAAACGGCAATGTTCAAAACAAAAGGAAGCCAAACGGGGATTCGGTTTCGATTGACGCAGGCTTTTTAATCGGCATCACTAAAATATTACTTACATTAAATAAAAAAATATTTATAATTACTGAAATGTGCGAAAAATCAGCGTTTTAGGCGGCGTACTTTTGTGTATAATTTTTTTGAAAGCTAATTTTTTTTTAACAATTTAACAATATAAAAAGATGAATTTGAAATTTGTTTTAGGTCTTGGTTTGTTGACGTATTCAACTATTGCATTGAGTCAAAATAGCAACAATCGCGTATTTGTGAGCATGGGCAGCGATTCTAAATCGCCCGCGAGTTGGGGCGTGGGCATCGAAAAAGAACTCAACGCTGCTGGAAAATTGACCTTTGAAATGGCAGCCGAATATGCCCAAAAAGATTACGGCACGGTGGCGTATCAAATAAACGCGCCCGTTGTGAGGGAAGGCGTAGGCGGTGGTGGTTGCGGCGGCGGCATTTTGGGTTGCGTCCTCATTTCTACCATCAGTGGCGGTGCTTCGAGCGTTGCGGACGGCAGCAAGTCAGACATCAGCCTCAATTTGGTGAAATTACCCATGACCTTGCGCATGAGAACGGGCAAATATTTTTACCTCGAAGGCGGTTTTGTTCCTGCGATTGCAGTGGCGGGCAAGTGGTCGGATTATCGTTTGTCGCAACACAACACGGCGTTTAGTAGCACCGTTAGCGAGCGTTTGGTCAACACCCGCGCCCTTGATTTTGGGGAAGATAAAATCAGCCGATTCGATTTTCAGACTCGTATGGGTTTTGGTTTTCGCATTCCTTTTTCTTCAAAAACGGTGGCTACAATGGGTTTGCAGCGCGATTTCAGTTTGTTGAATTTGAATCAAAATAGCAATTCCGCCAACTTGGAAACCAACGGCAACCAAACCCGTTTTCAAATCCGATTGGCAACTCGTTTTTAAGCGAAAAAGATGCCCCCCCCAGTATAAAACGCTAATTTTCAAAGAAAATAACCTAAACAGGTTGTTTAAATAATATTTTTTAATTAATGGAGTTAAAAAAATATTTATCATTACTGATATGTGCAACAAATCAACGTTTTTAAGGACTTACCTTTGCAATGTGAGATATTTTTTAAAAAATATACGCTAAAAATGGTATTTTTTGAAAAATATTAATATTTTTTTTATTTTATTATCGAAATAATTTGCTTTTATGAAAAATAAAAAGATATATTTGCATTATAATTTAAATCAGCTACTTTTCGATTTGTCATCTTCAATATTATTAGTCGAACAATTAATTTCGCAATTTTAAAAACGTATAACAAAATGAATTGTAGTTATAAATATTGCAAAAAACGATAACAATAAAAATAATTCGTCTTTATTTGGACTTCGTATGCGCGTGGGCGTGTCCGTCGCATGCGATAGCTTTGTCTTTTGTCAATATTTTTTTTAATCTAAACCTATAATTTTTCTATGAAAAAATATGCTTATTTCAACCCATTGTATCGTCGAAGGCGACGATTTTTTGAAAACAACAACACCGCCACCACCCAAAACTCCCCTCCTTTGGAGGGGTCGGGGGAGGCTTTTTTTAAAATCTTTAAATTCTAAAAAATGAAAAATCTAAAAATCTTTCTGTTTTTATTGCCTTTGTGCGCGGTTGGGTGGTCAAGTTGTGACGACCCGCCTACGCCACAAAATACCCTCGTGGACGGAATCGTCCGCGAATATGGCTCCAAAAAGCCGCTTGCGGGGGTGCGCGTCCGCATCGTGCAGGTGGGAGGTGGAAGCCCAACCGCGCCCGTTGGTTTCGAGACATTGGGCGTGGACACCACCGATGCCGAAGGAAAATATCATTTTGAGCTGACATTGGACAAGCAGCCAGATGCCATTTATTTGAACGTGCCGCAGGGCTACAGCCCCTACGACACCGAGCGCGGCGGCATCGTGAAAGGTGAGCAACACAATGTCGTTCACGACCTCGACCCTTATGCATATACCGATGTACATATTAAAAATATCAATCCTTTTAATGAGGATGATAAAATGGATGGGTACATAGGTGGTAGTGCAGTTGGTGGATTAGGGAGAAATTGGGATAGACGCGGTATTATTCAGCTACTAGGCAATCGCTATAACTACATAGATTATGTGGTGATTAGAAATAATACTCGAAAAGTATTCAAAGATTCAATCTATATTTCTGCACGTGATACAGCAAAATACAATCTTCATTATTAAATTGCATTAAAACATTCTTTAAACATTAATTTTAAAAAAAATAATTTATGTTAAATTTTTCTCGTGAACTGCGCATGGTAACGCGCGGTAAAGCCTGTTTTACAAGGTAAGTTTTTTTGCCTTTTTCGCTCAAAAATTACTTGCATTAAATAAAAAAAATATTCATCAGTTGCAACATTAGCAAAAAAACCCACTTTTTTAGTGTATAATTTTGCAAAACGGCTTTTCAGAAGCCCCCCCCCAGTATCGGAAGAAAAAAATGTCCATTTTGGGCTTGAAAATATATGTTTTGAATCATCTTTTTTTTAACCAAACCCATAATTTTTCTATGAAAAAATATGCCTATTTCAACCCATTGTATCGTCGAAGGCGACGGTTGCTTTTATTATTTCACATTTTATTTTTTAAACAAAAATCATTTAACAAAATGAAAATTAACTTCAATTTACGTTGGCTTGGGCTGCTATTGATAGCAATTAGCTTTGCCGCGTGTCGAAAAGGCTGTGACGGAGAAGTCGAACCTTCCCCTCCAAAACCAGCCGTTTATGAGCCATTTTTTGAGTGCAAAATCAATGGTACAGAATGGAAAGCGGCAAAACAACCCTTTATTTCCATTGTCCGAAACATTGATGTCAAGTATTCGCCATTCTTTGGATTGAGTATGACAGCTCGAAAAACCAATGGAGAACTATTGGGAATTGATACAAAAGGATATGGTCTTTTTGACACATTGCCAATCAGGTCTATCTACTCAATTGATACTTTGGGTATTTATGCTGTTAGAAATATCTCTAAAAGTGATGATACGCTGAACCGCCGTTTTCCGTATGAGTTTAGGGTTACAAAGATTGACACGGCTCAAAAGTT
>JBJOPA010000007.1:0-3772 GCA_046051005.1 Bacteroidota bacterium | reverse complement strand
GTGATGGTGTAATCATATTGCGCCGACAACAACGACCGATGCCCCGCATAGAGCTTGTCGAAAATGCCCATGCCGCGATAGCCTTTCCGTACACAAACCTGCCCGACGAAGTAAAAAGCCTTGCCTTTGAGCGGTTCATTTTGGTAATCCAACGTATTGACCAACTGCAACACCGCATTGAGTGACGCATTGGTTGCTGCATATTTTTGGGTCACCACGAGCGCATAACCAACAATGAGGTCGTCGTGTTTGACTATAATTTGCGGTGCTTCTGCCATCATGTCCGCCATGTCTTGCGGCGTGTAAACGAAGGTAACAAAGCCTTGTTGGGCAATTTCGCTTTCGGTCAAATTGGATTTCAAGTTCTCGCGTTGCAAATCCAACAGCGCATCAATTTCATCAAATCTTAATGTAGCAATCGTCAAGTCCATCATAAAATTAAAATAAAATTATACATTTACAAAATATACGTAAAATAGCCACCCCCCAGTATGCAAGCCCATTTTGGGGCAAAGATACTGGGGGGTGGCTATTTTATCAACAAAATGTAAGGATTATTCTATTTTTTTCTTGAAAAGATGTTGCGTACTGTTTTGTACTTCGATATGAAAATCTTCTCCGATGCGATGTAAAATATACAAACCCGTATTGGCGTGCTTATAATTTTGCATATTTTCGATGGGTTCGTTTTGCAACATCACCAACAGGCAAAGCATCGTGCGCCCGTGCGTGCATACGAGCAGGTTTTGCGCATCAACGGTTTTGAGAAATTCTACAAACGGTTCGAGCCTTTTCGCGACTTCTCCGATGCTTTCGCCATCTTCAATTTTCGCCGATGCGTCGCCCGAAAGCCATGCCTCCATGACGGCGAGATAATCTTTTTTGCTGCGTTCGTCGCTTTTTTTTCCTTCATGCACGCCCCACGAAATTTCGTTGAGCGCATCGAGATGTTGAACGACCGATTTTTGAGGGTTCAAAAATCGTTGCACCGTTTGTTGGGTGCGTTTGAGGGCAGAAGTGATGACGTAATCGAACTTTATTCGATGGTAATATTGATAGAAAAAATGCGCTTGTTTCTTTCCAATGTCGTTCAAATCGCTATCAATGCCGCTTCCTTGCGCGATGCCGAGCCTATTTTGCTCGGTTTCGCCGTGTCGAATCAAATATAAAGTCATATTTTTTGATGTGGATTAGCTTTTTTTTCTACAAAAATGGTGTGGCTATTGTTGAACTATTTTTGCACAAAGTTATGTGTTTTTTTTATAATTATTGATAAAAAAATATAATTTGTTTGGGGAATTTTTGATTCCAATTATCGCTTTTTTTGTTGATTCTTTCGAGCGCGTTGTTGCCAGCGATTGTCTTCGCGTTGTGCGATATTGACAATTTTTCGGAACAAACGCATGACGCTCAACAATAATAAATAACCAAACGTCAAGACCACTAAAATGAACAAAATCGAACCCGCCTCGCGTGGCGACAATCCCGAATAGAACCACGCCAGCAAGCCCAAACCCAACGCCAAAAACGTAAATGCCGCCGTAGAACGTTGCCAATAATGGTTCAAATCACCTTTTACGTTGAGGCTCGTGACGCTGTTGGCAATCGCAAAAAACATGACAAAAGTGCCGCCCAACGTCCAATAAAATTGTTTTTCGTCGTTGTTCCAACCCAACAAGGCGACCAATTTGTAGAGCGTCATTATCAAAACGGCGGTGGTTGCAATGATGGCAACTTGCGAAATTGGCTTTTTGAAATCAAAATTTTCGATAATTTCTTTTTTGTTAAAGTTGAACATCTTGAATTGTATATTTAAAAAATGTAATTGACTATTTTTCTTTAAATCTGATACTCTGTTAAATAGTTTTTTCGGGAAAAAGTTTAGAAAAATGCCCCCCCCCAGTATATTTGCCCTTTTTTTGGTCGAAAAGCGTTTTTTTTTGAAAAAAAGAAAAAAATCACACAATAAAAAAAGCACGAAATACGTTTACTAGTGTTTTCGTTGATTTAATTGGAATTAGAAACCAAAACATACGTTTTTTGAAAATATTTTCCTAGAAAAAGAAATGCCATTTTTCAGGTATTTTTGGGGAAAAAGCATAAAAAAAACAAAAAAAATGCTTCAAAAATCTTTGTGTTTCAACAATTAGAATATCTTTGCGTCAAGGTTTTGGGGATTTAATTTCCATCTTTCCGCAAGTTTTGGAAAGGCAGAAATCTTACTTTTTTTCAACCGATTTTTCAACCATAACAGTAATTGGACAACACGTGTCAAAAAAGATAGCATCCAGATACTTTTTTTCTATCATTTCTAATATTTAAAAATCATTTTATCATTAACATTAGATTGTATTGATAGTTTTTTCGAGAAGAAATGAAAAAATTGTCAGCAAAATACTATTTGAACGATTTGTAAAAAAACGTCAACTTTTACATGAAAAAGAGAATTTTTAGTTCCGCGTTGAGCCTTGTCTCAATGCTTGCCCTCGTCCATTCGACCGCAAATGCGCAATGCACCACTGGTCCCAATGGCACAAAAGTAACCATTACAGGTCAACCATGTAGCGGCACCATTCAAACGGCAACCGTCTTTTTGCGCATTGCACCCGACGCACGCGGCGGGGCGATGGGCGACGCAGGCATCGCCACAGGTGCAGATGCCAATTCGATTCACTACAACGCTTCAAAATCTGTTTTTGCAGACCAAGAAACGAGCATTTCTGCAACTTACACGCCTTGGTTACAAGGTTTGGGTGTCAATGACATCTATTTGGCATATTTGGCAGGCTACAAACAGTTCGGAAGCGGCGAAAACAAACAAGCCATCAATTTTGAATTGGGCTATTTTTCGCTCGGAAAAATTTCTTGGACAGACGACCAAGGGCTGCCGATTTCAGAAGGTTCGCCGCGTGAACTCGTAGCAGCAGCTTCTTATGCCCGTCAATTGGGCAAAAATTTGGCAATCGGTGGCACCGTAAAATATGTTTATTCTAACCTTGCTTCGGGTTTGAGCGTGGGCGGCGAAACCGTCAGTTCTGGTCAAGCAGGTGCGGTGGATATTTCGTTGACTTACAACAAACCACTCAAAATTAGTGGCGAAGCGAAAAAAGCTGACTTGCGCGTAGGTTTGGCGATTTCAAACATCGGCAACAAAATCAACTACGTCCGAACAGCAGACTTTTTGCCTGCCAATTTGGGTTTGGGCGCAGGTTTTACCTATCATATCGACAAATTCAACGATTTCACAGTTGCGTTGGACATCAATAAATTGTTGGTTCCATCGCCAGATAGTGCGCGCACTTGGCGCAACAAATCACCAATTGAAGGTATTTTCTCTTCTTTCGGCGATGCAGCAGGTGGCGGAAAAGAAGAATTGCAAGAATTGATGTATTCTTTGGGTCTCGAATATTGGTACGACAAACAGTTTGCCGTGCGCGCAGGTTATTTCTACGAGCATAAAAACAAAGGCGGTCGTCAATATTTTACGGCAGGTTTGGGTTTGCGTTACAACTTTTTGGGCATCAACATGTCTTACTTAGTGCCAACGTCGAGCCAACGCGGTCCATTGGACAACACGTTGCGTTTCTCGTTGTTGTTCGACCTCAATTCGTTCAAAGCAGAATCAGTTGATAATTAATTTTCATAAAATTATCAATCATAATAAAAAGGCTTCTCGCATACGTGAGAAGCCTTTTTTATATGAAAACTGAACAACTTTCCTCTTTCTCTCCCTCCCTTCGGGAGGGCTGGGGGGGGGATTTACTGGGGGGGG
>JBJOPA010000006.1:0-8872 GCA_046051005.1 Bacteroidota bacterium | reverse complement strand
CGGTGACATCAAATCGTCGGTCAGCAAACGGTTGTAAAACGTGCGCACCAACTGTTCAACATCGTTTTCCGAAGAAATATCTACTTTATTCATATTTTAAAATTCGGTTACGGAAGTGATTTGACTTTCCGACAAAATGGGCTGTCGCCGATATTTTAGGAACAATTGGACGGTTGCCAACACGTCTTTTTCACAATATTTTGCGATGCGCGACAATTCGCGATTTTCCCAATACACGCCCGCCACTTCGGAGCCGTCAATGTCGTCTTTGGGCGACGGAAAACCGAAAACAGCAGCCAATAATTTGAGCGATGTGTAGGCTTTGTTGTCGCCAAATTTCCACAATTCGAGGGTGTCAATAAATTGTTTGACTTCCCAAGGTTTTTTGCCCGCGATGTCGAGCAGCGACGGAAATTCGATTTGGTTGATTAACATGCGCCGACAAATGTAGGGCATATCAAATTCTTTTATGTTATGTCCGCAAATGTAATGATGAAATTTTTTGTCAAGCAACGCCTTAAATTCCATCAAAAGCTCGTCTTCGTTGTCGCTTTTGAAGGATTTTGTACGCAATTGCAACTCCTGCGAAGCGCGGTCGCGTGTGAGGAAACCAACAGAAATGCAAATGATTTTGCCAAATTCGGCGTAAATGCCCGCTCTGTCGAACACCGAAGCGGCTTCTTCGTCGGTGACTTCTTCGTCATATTTTTTGAGGATAGACCGCGATTTTTGCTTCCAAAGGCTCTGAAAAGTTTCGTCCAAACCGTTGTAAGACGGCACAATGGGAACGGTCTCGATGTCGAGAAATAAAATTTGTGTGATTTCAATATGGTTCAACATATAAAAAATAAAAATTGATATAAAGTTAAGAATTTTATTAAAAACTGAATTTCAATAAATTATGAATGTAAATAAAAAAAATTTTCTAAAAAAACAAGAAAATTGCAGCGCATCTCATTTTAAAGTTGTTATTTTGCCGCATATTTTTTAGTTGTGTTTAACAAAATAAAATTTTTTAAAATTTGTTTAAAACCAATTTTTAAAATAAATTATCAGTAAAATATCGTTACAATTTTTAAAAAACATACCTAAAATAGCTCGTTATACTGGGGGGGGGCTATTTTGCGCGAGAAAACCACTACAACATCTACGATTGTCAAAAATATTTTTTTTTTCCTCCTTTTCCCACGCCCTATTTTTCACGTAAAAAAACGTGCAAGGTTACGACAGAATATTGAGATTCTCATTATTTTTTTTCAAGGTGTTAACAAATTGCAAAATTGTGTCGTCAAATCTTTACGATTTGTTATCGTTTGCAAAACTGTGTTAAAAAACTATTAAAATTGCTTCCTCGTGCGTTACGCAAGGCACGAAACCGCGTCTTGATAGCGTTAGATGTACGAATTTAATAAAAAATTAGAAAAAAAAAGAAAAACGTTTTTCAAAATAAAAATTCGTAAACTGAACCTTATTAATTATCCATCAAAATTTTAGTTAAAAAAATCATTAAAAAATAAAATTTAAATCGTTTTAAAATTCTAAAAAAAATCAAAAGTTATGAGTAACAATAATCAGAATCAGGATTCGAGAGGCAAATTGTTGCCTTGGGCATTGGCGGCAATCGTTGGCTTGGCAGGTACAAATATCTACACGTGGGTCAACAAAGGCACCGTCGAAACGGAAAAAGCAGCCACCACAACGGCATTGGAGCAAAAAACGGTTCAATTGACCGAATCTGAAACCTCAAAAGCAGCGTTGCAACAAACCTACGACGCAGCATTGGTGGAATTGGAAGCAAAAAAAGGCAAAAATGCCGAATTGAACGCTTTGATTGACCGTCAAAAAGCCGAAATCAAGAAAAAAGCAGGCCGCATCACAGAATTGATGAAAACGGCGGAAGGCTTGAAACTCGCGCAAGGCGAAATCGAATCGCTCAAAGCTCAAATCAGTGGTTTTATTGTACAAATTGATGATTTGAACAAAAAAAATCAAGAATTGGGCAAAAATGTAGCCACTTTGACGGCAGACAAAACTTCGTTGCAACAAGACATTCAAAAAGCGAAAGCCGATATTGAAGTCGTGAAAACCGAAAAAACGCAAGTAGAAGCCGAGAAAAAAGCCCTCAACAGTCAAGTTGAAGCGGGTTCGGTGGTCACAATCGGCAATTTTAGCGAAATGCAAGGCTTCGCAGTGCGTGAAAGCGGTAAAGAAAAAAAGAAAAAATGGGCGGAAAACATTCAACGCTTGAAATTTACTTTTGATATTACCGAAAACAGAATTGCTAAAAATGGCAAAGAAACGTTCTTTTTCCGAGTGATTGACCCAACTGGCGTAGCGGTTGCCGTACAAAGCGGTGGCGCAGGTGTTATCAAACTCAATGACGGAAAAGAAGTGCAATACACGTTTGCAAAAGAAGTGGACTACAATGGTCAAAAACAAACCATTGACGTTACTTGGGACCCAGGCGTAGCACTCCAACGCGGCAATTACACGTTTGAAGTTTATAACAAAGGTTTTTCTGCTGGAAAACACACTGTTATGTTCAAAAAATAAGTTGTATTTGATGGCATAAAAAAAAACCTCACGCACATGCGTGAGGTTTTTTTTTATTCTTTTTTTTTAAATATTTTTGAAAAAAAGGCTACCCCCCAGTATCGTTGGGAAAAAAACTTTATTTTATGAAAACTTGCGTGGCTCCCCAACCGTATTTTTCGTGATATTCGTTCTTAAAAAATCGGACATTTGGGTTTCGGCGCAATCGCGCTGCCAATAAATCGCGCAAACGTCCTGTCCCGATGCCATGAATCAGAAAAATATGGTCAATGCCCAAACGCACAGCGTGGTCAACAAAACGTTGTGCAATAATGAGTTGTGTATTAATAATTTCTACATTGTTTAATTCCCGATGATGTTCGACAAGCATTTCGATGTGCAAATCCAATTCTTTTTGGAAATTGGCAAACTCTTGCACATTGGGCGTTGTGTCAATCAATCGTTGTTTGGCGACGGAATCTGCCGCCTTTTTTTTGTTCAAATTTACCAATTGATTGGTATATTTTTTCAAATTATCGGCACTATTTTCCGACAAATTTTGAAAAGAAAAGCGTTCGGCAATCAAAAAAACAGCCAAATCACTGCGCCAAAACGGAAGTTGTCGCGTATTTTTAGAAATGGCTTGCGGACGAATTTTGATAAGTTTTTCGACCACCGCGCCACCGCCTTCGGTATAAATCGGCGTGATTCGGAGGCGAATATTGGGGTGGTCGTTGAGTTCGTCCCATTCGAGACGGCTTATTTTTTGTTCGACCGTCGCGGGGGCGAGTGCGCCTGATTCGAGTTGCTCGCTTTTGTCGTTCAACAAGAGTTCAAAATCAAAAATGACGGCTTGATTGGTCGCATTGAGCAGATGAAGGTCAAAACTTTCGAGTTCGCCCGCCGCATTTTTACTGCTTTCCAACACCAACAAAAAACCCAAATCCGACGGAATCGAACGCTCATCAAGCGTCGAATAATTATCGTTTTTTGAATGTGTATTTTGTTGATATTCATTGTTTAAGGCTTCTAAATCCCAACCGCCGAAGACTTTTGAATCCAGCGAATTAGCAGATGGATTGATGTTTTGCGGCAGCGAATCTTGCCGAATCAAATCGGACTCGAAGGCGGGAATTTCCATGTTATGCCCATCGAGCATCACCAACAACATGCCGTCGCCGAGCTTGTCGGTGACCACACCCGAATCGCGCGAAGTCGAAAACTTGACCCGCGTGCCGATGCCCAAAAGAGATTTCATAGTTTTATTTTTTTAAATACGTAAAAGCGAATTAGGCTCCAAAATTATTAATCCAAGCCACTACGCCGCCCGTTACATTATAGACTTTTGTAAAGCCCATTTGCAACAAAAACTGCTGCGCCTGTCCGCTACGCACGCCCGAACGACAATGGATAATGATTTCCTCGTCTTGCAAGCCGTCCAATTCGGTGGCAACTGCCGTTGGAATGGTTCCGAGTGGAATCAGTTTTGCGCCCAAATTAAATTCGGCATATTCATGCGGCTCGCGTACATCGAGGAAAACAAAACTTTTGTCACCTTCATCAAGGCGTTTTTTCAATTGTTGAACATTAATTTCCATTTTTTTAGAATTTTATTTTTTTTTAAAAACTTCCTCCTTTTGGGAGATTTAGGTTCTGGGGGGCTGGGGGGGGACTTACTGGGGGGGCATTTTTTTTAAGCCCGCGACCATTCGGTTCCGTCTTTCGTATCTTTTAGTTGAATGCCTGCGGCTTGCATGGCATTCCGAATTTTATCAGAAGTTGCAAAATCTTTGTTTTCTCGCGCCGTTTTTCGCATTTCGATGATGAGTTGCATGGCTCCGTCAAGGGCATCGGGCTTGTGGTCGTTGCTATTTTCGGCAGCAAGATTGGCTTCGTGGGTTTCGTCTTTCAGCCCAAAAATATCAAAAATGACGGCTTCAAAAACGTGTTTCACCGCATTCAAAGTTGACTTTGAGACTTGTTCCATCGGAATTTTTCCCGCTTTCAAACCATTTATTTTTGACAACAAATCAAACAATTTTGCCATCGCTTTGGGCGCGTGAAAATCGTCGTTGAGTTCCGAAAAAACTGCATCAATATTTTTTTGGAAAGTAATATCAAAATTTGACTCCCCCCCAGTATCTGCCCCATTTTCACGGCTTTGCGCAAGCGAAACGATGGTTTGATAGCCTTCCATGAGGCGTTTGTAGGCTTTTTCTGCCGCCGCAAGCCCCGAATCGGTCAAATCGAGCGTCGAAGCATAATGCGCTTGCAACATAAAAAAGCGAATCACCATCGGCGAATATCCTTTGGTCAGGTGCGGCGAATTGCCTGAAAAAAGTTCTTGCGGCATGAGGTTATTGCCGTCCGATTTCGACATTTTTTTGCCGTTGAGGAGCAACATATTTCCATGCAACCAATACCGTGCGCCGTGTCCGCCGCAGGCACCATAGTTTTGGGCAATTTCGTTTTCATGGTGCGGAAATTTGAGGTCAAAACCGCCGCCGTGAATGTCAAATGTTTCGCCCAAATATTTTGTACTCATCGCCGAACATTCCAAATGCCAACCCGGAAAACCCACCGACCAAGGCGCAGTCCAACGCATGAGATGCGACGGCGCGGCTTTTATCCAAATTGCAAAATCCGACGGATGTCGTTTTTCTTCTTGTTTTTTGAGGTTTTCGCGGCTTTCGGTCAACAAATCTTCGAGGATTCTGCCCGAAAGTTTGCCATAGTCGCCGCTTTCGTTCGCAAATTTGAGCGTATCAAAATAAACAGAACCATTGGCTTGATACGCAAAACCACGCTTGATGATTTTTTCCACCATTTCAATTTGTTCTGGAATATGACCCGTCGCACGCGGCTCGATAGACGGCGGCAACACATTGAAAATGCGCATCATTTCATGGAAACCGACCGTGTAACGTTGCGCCACTTCCATCGGTTCGAGGCGATGTCGCCGTGCCGCTTCCAACATTTTGTCGTTGGCATCGGTGTCTGCGTCGCCTTCCAAATGCCCCACATCGGTCACGTTGCGCACGTAACGCACGCGATAACCGAGATATTGCAGATAACGAAAAATTAAATCAAAATTGATAAAAGTTCGACAATTGCCGAGATGCACGTCGCTATAAACCGTCGGTCCGCAGACGTACATGCCTACGAAATCCTCCGAAATGGGTTTGAAAGGCATTTTTTCGCGCTTCAAACTATTGTAAACTTGCAAATCTTTGGCAAACGGACGAAGCACGCTTGCTGGCTTCTCTGATTCTATCGTTGTTGACATATTTTTCTTTTCTCAATGTTCTTAAAAAAACGAGCGCAAAATTACGCCTTTTTTTGGTAATCCAACCTCTCTTTTTTTTTAAAATAGACCGTTATAATAGGTGTCAAAAATGAAACCAACTTGAAATTTTGAAACTTTTTTTTAGCATGTGATTTACCCTGTTTTTTTTTGAAAAAAAGCACCCCCCCAGTATAAACACCCCTCAATCCCCCCAAAAGGGGGAGGAGTTGTTAAAACTAACATTTTTTTTGAAAATATTTTTAAAAATTTGGATTCACAACAAATTGATTATCAATCAAAAAGTATTTTTTCTTTAAAAAATTAAAAAATAATAAAAAAAAAGTTTTAAAAACGCTTGTTTGTTCGATACATTTTGTTGTATATTTGCATCGTGATTAGTAAATAATTATTCGCATTTTGAAACACCATATTTTTCTTATCCATTTAAATGATTCAATTATGTCTTATTTCAAGGAAAAATATTCGGAAGGTTTTGGAGGCGATGGAAATTTTTATCATCGGCAATCTAACGTTCCGCCAAATTATCAAAATTTTTACGCCTCGCGCACGCGCAGTCGGCGTTTGTTGAATTGGTTGCGTCGCCATTGGTTTATGGTTTCGTTGGTTTTGCTGGGCGCGGTGGCGTTGTACAGAAACGGGATAAAATTGTATCGTCCGAGCGAAAAATCAAGTATTTCGCCCAATAAATCGCAGCCCAACAATGTGCAAGGTTCTTACACTGCCGCAGATGAGGCAAAAGAAGCGAACGCCGAACTCAACATCGGAAACGTTTTTGAAGACGTAAAACCCGATGAATCCGAAAAAACGGTTGAAAAAAGCGATAAAAAATCGCCAAAAAAAGTTGGAAAAAACGTTGCGCCTAAAAAAAATGCAACGCTTTCAGATTTGCCGCCCTTGAATGTGCCTGAAATTGTGTCGTATTGCAAAAAATATGCGCATGTCGCGATTGCGGAGCGCAAAAAATTTGGGATTCCGTCGTCGCTTATTCTTGCCAATGCAGTACGACAATCTTTTGCGGGGCAGCGCGATTGCGCCAAACGCGCCAACAATCATTTTGCATTGCCCGCACAAGATTGGAACGGAAAAATCGAAACTTGCGCCAATGGAAAAATGCGCCGTTACGAATCTGTTTGGCTGAGTTTTAGAGACCATAGTTTGTTTTTGACGGGTGAAAAATTTGCAGGAATCAAGCAAAAATATCAACCGACAGAATACAAAAGTTGGGCAAAAGCCATTCAAGACGCGGGCTATCCTGCGCAAAACAAACAACTTGCCGCCGAATTGATTTTGATTATTGAAAAATATCAATTGTATCGCCTCGACAAGTTGTGACAAAAAGAGTGTTCCGAAAAATTAGTAAATATGCTGTTTTTAGTTGGAGAAGCCATCTGTAAAAGATGGTTTCTTTTTTTTTGAAAAAAAAATGCCCCCCCCAGTATCCAATCGTTTTTCTTACTCTTTTTTTTTAATAAGACCCCAAAAAATGCAAAAAATATCCAATATTTTACGAATTATTTTTTTATCTATTTGATTATCAACGAATTAAATTTTTAAACCCAAAACAGCTTTTGCGGACTCTTCCATTTTTAAAACAAATTAAAACAAGCAAAATACAAAACTGCTTTCATTTGTTAATGGTCTTATTTTCAATAATTTCAAAAAAAAATGAAATTTTTTTCATTTTCTTGAACAAATTTAAATTACATTTGTTTTTATTTTTTTGTAAGAATCAAAATCATTGAAATATTTTTTTGATTTGGTTTTTATGTAAAAAATAAAAAAGCATAAAATTGATTTTCATAAAATATTATTTTGTGAATAAAAAAGAAAAAAGCCGTAGCTTTTTGTTGAACTAAATTATTTTATTAATTAAACAAAATCAGATTTCAGTTATGTTTACATTTCTTGATGTACTCCGAATTCCGAAAGACGACCCAGTCGCTTTCACCTTTTTTACTGGCTACATGTCTATGTTGGCAGCGTCTGTTTTCTTCATGGTTGAACGTGGAATGGTTGACGCAAAGTGGAAAACATCGTTGTTGGTTTCTTCATTGATTACGGGCATCGCCGCTTTTCACTACTATTACATGCGTGACTACTACGGTGCGACGGGCGAAACACCAACCGCATTGCGTTATATCGACTGGACGTTGACCGTTCCGTTGATGTGCGTAGAGTTCTATTTGTTGTTGAAACCTGCGGGCGCAACAAAATCTATGATGTGGAAATTGATTCTCGCGTCTGTGTGGATGTTGGTAGCTGGTTACATCGGCGAGGCATTCAGCAACGGCGACACCACCAAAACCGTTATGTGGGGCGCATTGTCAACCGTTGGTTATTTGTATGTGTTGCATTCTGCATGGATGGGCGAAGCCAAACAATTGGCTGAAAAAAGCAATTCACCAGCGGTTCAAAGCGGTATCCGAGCGTTGGCTTGGTTCGTTTTGGCGGGTTGGGCAATCTATCCAATTGGCTACATGTGTATGCCGGGTGGTTGGTTGAGTGGTGTTTTTGCACCAAAAGATTTAAATTTGTTCTATAACATTGCTGATGCTATCAACAAAATCGGTTTCGGTTTGGTGGTTTATAACATCGCGATTACAGAAACAAAAAGAAATGCTGCGGCTTAATATTATTAACGTGTAGTATTTTTAAAAATGCTCGACTATCCATTTGGTGGTCGAGCATTTTTTTTAAGTTTTTTTTTAAAAGTTTTTTGTTTTTAAAATATTTCGCGCTTCGTTTTCGGTGTTGATATTTTTTTAATCGCCTATTTTCCATTCAAAACCGACATTTTAAAGACTTTTTAGGGAATTATACTGGGGGGGGTATTTTTATGCAAAAAAAATTGGCTCACAAGATTGCGAGCCAATTTTCAAATATCAAAATATTTAAATAATATTATTTTAGAATAAGTTACTACCCACTTTTTATTTATTTATTAAAAAAAGTGAGGCAAAAGTTCTTGGCATGTTGTAAATTAGAGTTGCTAAAAAAAAATTTAAAAATATGTTGCAACTTCTACCTCACGAC
>JBJOPA010000005.1:0-7151 GCA_046051005.1 Bacteroidota bacterium | reverse complement strand
CATAAACGCCCATGCTGAATCGAATGGGTGCTTGATTTTGTAGGACAAATACGGGATCTCCAATGCTGCGTATTTGGCATACACCTGGGCAATTGGTAGAAAAAAATAAATGATTACTGGTTATCGTACCATTGCTGCAAGTTCGTTCTGCCCAAATATCATAATCTGTACAAACTGCCAAATTATTAAACGTGATAGTGCCATTACCATTTGTGTTAGAAATATTTAACTCTTGAATCGTTCCAAGACCGAGATGGCGCGCAAAGAAGCGGTAGCGGTCTGTGTTTCCCGTATAAATACCAGTCCAAGCGATACTTATTGAGCTATCTGTATTTCTAAAAGAGGAAATACTAAGGGAACCCCCACAGAGGTTGAGACAACTATTAACCGAAATCGTTGGACCATTCAGGATTACACCATTACAAATACGTGCCACTTGGATAGCATAATTGCCGCATGGCAACGATGCTCCTCTAAATGTATAAGAAGTATCATTAACAATTGTATCAGTTCTGTTGTAACCACTGGAATCGAGTCTATAAACTCGTACCGTATGTAGGCTAGGAAGTCCACCTCCTCGGTCATAGCTGACATAAACGTCACCATTTGATTGAGCTGCACCACGTACATACGCGGGCGCAGCGCAAGTCGTCGTAGTACAAAAAGAACTTACCCGAATCTCTGGACTCCAAGCAGAAGCAACGCCAGAACCACAGTTTTTGCGGATTTTGAACCAATAATTGGTGCAATTGGGTGTATTATACAAGAAGTTATGGGTCGTTATTGGCGTGCGATTGTTGTTAAGTAGAATGAAAGTCCAAGCTGCAGCTGTATCTGAACGGTAAGCAATTTGCATGCTATCAGTCGTATTGGAACTTAACCAGTTGGCAATAAAAAAAGTATTATTGCTGCTATTCGTCGCACGTACTGAAAAACTCTGCGGATAGCTACACGGCGAAGTACAACCTTCCGTCTTGAAACGTATCGTATCAGTGATGGAGCTTCCACCGTTTTGGCAAAGTTTTCGCACCCGCGCTACGTAATAGGTGCAAGATTGGAGGCTATCCACGGTTCGCGTCACAGGCGATGTGTTGCGAAGCGTGCGCCAAACGTTGGAATTTAATTGCCGAACCTCCGTCAGCGTAACACTCAAACTATCGGCATTGCTCCACCGTAAGGTCACTGCGCTGTCCAAACGTTCAACCACCTGCAAATTAGTTGGAACGGCGCAATTTTGTGCCACCATTTGTAGATGGAAAAGACACAACAAAGAAATCGTAACAAATATTTTTTTCATCATAACAAAGAATTTAATTTTGAGTTTTTTTTAAAAAAAAAGTGAGGCGGAAATTCTTGACACGTTGTAAATTAGAATTGCTAAAAAACAAAAATATATTACAACTTCTACCTCACGACAAAGTTAAGGAGTTTTTTTCATATCATCGTCAAAAAAATGTAAAAACCTTCCTTTTATTGAGCCAATGTATCCGCCAAAGCCGCACTTTGAGACCCTTGACAAACGAGGCAACTCTGATTTTTTGAAACGCGCTAGCTTACTTCAACGGTTTTGTGAACTGTCGGAGCAGAAAAAAGCGAATTTTTACCTGTTCAAAAAGCAGTTTTATTGGCGGAACGTTTTTATGATGACACTTGTAAGTTGCTTTTCGCTGCTTTTTAAATTTTTTTTGATTTTCATAAAATTATCGCACTCCGTGTTGGGTGTTGATATTTTTTTAATCGTCCAAATTTTTGCTTCCTCCCTTCGGGGGGATTGAGGGGGGACTCAAAAAACGCCCCCCCCCAGTATAAAACGCCTTTTTTAGGCATTTTTCAAAAAAAAAACGTCTTCGCGAACGAAAACGTTTTTTTTTGGAATCAACCAATATTATGCTTCTTGTAGTCGAATTTCGTCTTGATGGTCATCAAAAAACTTAAATTCTGTCAAGTGATAATCTCCTTCTGGAATGATGCGAATCCATTTTCGATATTTCATCCACCATTTCATTTGGCGCGTCGGAAAACCTTGTTTGTAATACGCCGCAATGAATGGGTGGGCGTGTAAAAACAATTTTGTTTTCGGTCTTGATTGGAAGATTTCTTCCAATCCGCGTTCGATTTCGTCTGGAATCAATGCCGTTGAGGTGATGGTTCCGCTGCCGTCGCAAGTGGGGCAAGTTTCGGCGGTGTTGATTTTCAACTCAGGTCGGACGCGCTGCCGCGTGATTTGCATCAATCCGAATTTGCTCAATGGCAAAATGGTGTGTTGCGCACGGTCTTTTTCCATCGCATCTTTCACCGCTTTTTGGAGCAATCGTTTGTGTTCGGCATCTTTCATATCAATAAAATCAATGATAATCAAGCCGCCCAAATCGCGCAATCGCATTTGCCGTGCAATTTCTTCTGCGGCTTCGAGATTGACCGCCAACACGCCCGTATCGGTGTGCGACGAGCCTACTTTATGCCCGCTATTTACGTCCACGACGTGCATCGCTTCGGTGTGTTCGATTATCAAATAACCGCCACCGGGCAGCGTTGCCGTCTTGCCAAACGCCGCTTTTATTTGCTTCGTTACGCCAAAATGGTCGAAAAGTGGGCGATTCCCCTTGTGCAATTGCACAATTTTGATTTGGTCGCCACCACCGATACTTCCCAAATAAGACTTTATATTTTCATATATGTCTTTGTCGTCTGTCACGATTTTATGGAATGAATCGCTCAACAAATCGCGCAGTAGGCTCGATGTTTTGTCGAGTTCGGAGAGGAGTTTGGCAGGCGGTTTCGCCGTTTTGAGTTGCGTAAAGATGCGCAGCCATTTTTCCATCATCACGTTCATTTCCTCGTGCAGGTCGGCAGTTTTTTTGCCTTCTGCGGCAGTCCGAACAATTACGCCAAAGTTTTTTGGACGTATGCTCTCCACAATGTTTTGGAGTCGTTTGCGCTCTTCGGCACTCGTGATTTTTTTAGAAACCGCCACCACTTCATTGAAGGGCGTTAACACCAAAAAACGTCCTGGAATCGTGAGTTCACAACTCAAACGCGGACCTTTGGTCGAAATCGGTTCTTTCAAAATCTGAACGAGCAAATGTTGACGTTTGCCTAAAACTTGGTCAACATTACCATTTTTATTGATGTCGGGTTCCAACCGAAAGTTGTCCAGAAAGTGCGTATTTACGCCACCCCCCAGTATCCCTTCCGTGTAGCGCAACACATTGCGGAGTTTCGGTCCCATGTCGGTATAATGCAAAAATGCATCTTTTTTGTGACCAATATCCACAAATGCGGCTTTCAAACCGGGCATCAATTTCTTGATTTTGCCGACATACACATCGCCGACGGCAAAATCTTGATTGAGTTCTTCTTGGTGCAATTCGACAAGCCGACCGCCTTCCAAGAGCGCAATTTCAACTCCTGTTTGTGTGGAGTGGACAATCAATTCTTTTTCAAATCTTTTTTCCACTGTTTTTTTCTTTTTTTGAAAACACAAATAGGTTTATCAAAAAAAATACGGCAAGCCAATCGAAATTGAAAAGCTCAACATCAACGAAATGAAACGGAAAACTATCAGCAGATGCGCAAAATAGGACAGATGCTTACGAAAAGAAAAGTGAACTAAAAAACGATGAGACGCAACAAATACGGCAAGGCATTTTACCTCTTTTCGGAGCCGTTTTTTGTCAAATAAAAAATGAAAAATTGCACGAATGTAAATCTTTTAAAAAAAGTTAAAAAAAATACATTACAAAATTTCAACAGGCAGCAATTCACAACATGCGAATTTTTAAGTTCCCAATTTTAAAAATTAATGGTTTTAAAAAATCCTTCCTCTAAAATATCTTTCGTTTTGAGTGCTAACGCGATTTTTGAAAATAGAAAAGTGGTGATTAGAGAAAAAAAGGAGAAAGGATTGGGAACTCTGAATTGATGTTGGGCTGTCGTGTGTTGCGTTTGCGTTCGCTTGTGTGCGAAAACGCCCCCCCCCAGTATATTCCGCTCAAAAGTGAAAAAAAAGGCAATAATTTGGAAATTTGCTTAAAAAAAGGTCTTATTTCAATAGAATTTTAAGTCAAAAATCTGGTTTATTGTTTTAATAATTTTCTTTTTTTGAACATCAAAAACTGGCTTTCTTCAATCAATGAGTTCGTTCTTTTTTCGTGGACAATCAGGCTTTTTTCAACTTTTTGTGCGTTGCCTGACGCTCCATCGTGTTTTTTTTTGACCGTCATCTAAATCGATGTTTTCTCGAATTTCGTTTGATTTTTTGCATCAAAAACGAAAGTCAAAACGATTTTTTTGATAAAGGTTTTGAAATTAATAATTTTTTTTCATCAAAAACTTGACAAAATGAAATAGTGCAACAGGCAGTTTGTCAATCGTTTTGACACGACGCGACAAGACTGCCTGTTGCAAACTATTTTATTTTTTCTTAGTCTTATGACGATTTTTGCGAAGTCTTTTCTTCCGCTTGTGCGTAGAAATCTTGTGGCGTTTACGTTTTTTTCCGCAAGGCATAATTAAAATTTTTTATGACGTTAAAAAATATATTTTAAAACATTTGCCCTCAAAAACTGCTTTTCGAGGCAAACGCTTTTTTTCAAGGCGCAAAGGTACTATTATTTTTTCCGATTCACTCAAAACTTTTAAACTTTTTCATAAAAAAAATATTGTTTTCCCGCAAAACACGGGTTTCGTTATTTTTTTTTCGCCAAACGCCTATTTTTAAAACAAAAAAAACGCTAATTTTGCGCCGCTTTCTGTCCAAATACTGGGGGGGGGCGTTTTTTGACGAAAAAATCATTTTAAAAGAATAATAAAATTTTTGATATAAAAAATGGGAAGAGCATTTGAATATCGCAAAGCCGCCAAGATGAAACGCTGGTCGAACATGGCGCGGGTGTTTACAAAAATCGGTCGAGAAATCGCCATCGCGGTCAAAGACGGCGGCGGCGACATCAACAACAATCCGCGTTTGCGCATGGCTGCCCAAAACGCAAAAGCCGCAAATATGCCCAAAACCAACGTCGAAAACGCCATCAAACGCGCTTTGTCGAAGGATTCTGAAAATTATCAAGAAGTCGTTTACGAAGGGTACGCGCCGCACGGCGTAGCGGTTTTGGTCGAAACCACGACCGACAACCCGACGCGAACGGTCGCAAATATTAGAATGTATTTTAATAAAGCAGGCGGTTCAATGGGAACTTCGGGTTCGGTGGACTATTTGTTTACGCGAAAAGGCGTTTTCAAAATCAAAAATGAAGGCGTTGACCCCGAAGAACTCGAACTCGAATTGATTGACTACGGACTCGACGAACTCAAAGTCGAAGACCAAGAAATTGCCATTTACACCGACTTTACGGAGTTCGGAACCATGCAAAAATACCTCGAAAGCAAGTCCGTTGAAGTGCAAAGTGCCGAACTCGTTCGCATTCCAAATATGCACAAAAAATTGACGGACGAGCAAGTAGAAGACGTAATTAAGATGATAGAAAAAATGGAAGACGATGACGATGTTGCCAACGTATTCCATTTAATGGATATGTCAGAGGAAGAATAATCTCTGCATCAAATAAAAAAAATATTGAAGTGGTGGCATGATTTTATGCTGCCACTTCTTGAATTTTTATCAAAAAAAATAGCTTTTCAAGGAGCGATTTCATTTTTTTTGCTTCTTTTTCGGCTTTTTAGCTACTTTTGCACGATGAAAACAGAAAAGATTGAAAATGTCGTGTTCGATTTCGGAAATGTGTTGCTCGACATTGATGTTCCGCGCACGTTCGATAGTTTTGCGCATTTTCTGGGAGAAGATTTTCGCAAAAAGATAAATAAAATCTACCCAAACGGCGATATTTTTGACGATTTTGAAGTCGGTCTCATTGATGAAAATACGTTTTTTTCGACCCTTCGCCTGACGTGCGACGCGCCCGTGAGCCTAAAATCTTTGCGAGAAGCGTGGAATGCCATGTTGTTGCGCATCGAACCAAAACGGCTGGATATGTTGCTTGATTTGCGTAAAAATTACCGTGTTTTTTTGCTTTCTAACACCAATTCGGCGCATTTAGAATGGGTGGACGGCTATTTGCGCGTTGTTTTTGGATTTGATATTTCGGTTTTCAATACTCGTTTTTTTGAAAAAACTTTCTATTCTCACGAAATTGGCTTGCGCAAACCCAATCGAAACATCTACGATTTTGTAGCAGAAAATGCGAATTTGAACCCCGCCCATACCGTTTTTTACGACGACAATGCGCAAAATATAGAAGCGGCAAAGGCGGCAGGCTGGCAAGCCATTTTGCACCCCATTGGCGCGGAAATTGTAACAGATGTAACCATCGAACGTTTGTTGAGTATGAATGATTGAAAAATATGTTTTTTGACGATTTAAAAAATTTTGCTCGAAAAGTTTTACAAAAACTGCCCTTCGCGCTGACGAAAAACCTTCAATACGACCGTGAGACAGAGGCTGTCATGCGGCGCGTTTTGGGCGTGTCGTCCAATTGCGTGGACGTGGGCTGTCACAAAGGCGAAATGTTGGATTTGATGCTCCAATTTGCCCCTAACGGAAAGCATTTTGGCTTCGAGCCGATTCCGATTTTCTATCAAAATTTAGTCAAAAAATATCCAAATGCGACCATTTTAGACATCGGTTTGAGCAATGAAAAAGGCGTTTCTACTTTCAATTTTGTCGTCTCGAACCCTGCGTATAGCGGTCTCAAAAAGAGAAAATATGCTCGTGCAGAAGAAAAAATTGAAATTATTTCCGTAAAAACGGATTTGTTAGACGATGTGTTGCCTACGGATTCGGCGATTGAATTTATAAAAATTGACGTAGAAGGCGGCGAATTGCAAGTTTTGGAAGGCGCACGAAAAACCCTCGCTCGCACCCGCGCCACCGTCGTTTTTGAACATGGATTGGGCGGTTCGGAATATTACGACGCAACGCCGCAAAAAATGTACACGTTAATTGTCAGTGAATTACAGATGAAAATTTCTACCATGAAACGGTTTTTGAAAAATGAAGCACCACTTTCAGAGGTAGAATTTTATAAAATATTTTACGATAAAAAAGAATATTATTTTATTGCGTATTTCGATTCAGAATAAAATTTGACTTTTGCCCAATTTTTGATGAAAATATGCCCCCCCCAGTATTGTCC
>JBJOPA010000004.1:0-3336 GCA_046051005.1 Bacteroidota bacterium | reverse complement strand
GATTGCAAAAATCCCTTTTACACTCGTCGAATAATCAAATGTATCAACTTCAATCGCATTTTTATCTATCGCCAAACCCCACGTTGCCAACGGACCCAACTTCGGAGAAAGTCCGAAAAGTGGAATAAAATGGTCGGCTTTCACTTCAATTTCGCCTTCTTTGTCGTGTTTAATGCGCAAACTTTCCAAGTGTCCGTTGCCTGACAACGTCGTCACTTCTGACTGCGTCACGACTTTGATGCGCCCCGTTTCTTGCAAATGTAATACTTTTTCGACCGAATCTAACGCGCCTCTAAATTCATTGCGCCGATGCACGAGTGTCACTTTGGCGGCAACGTCTGCGAGGAAAATAGTCCAATCTAATGCAGAATCTCCGCCGCCCGCAATCACAATTTCTTTTCCTCTATACAATTCGGGGTCTCTGATGATGTATTCAACGCCGCGTTCTTCAAAGTCCGCGATGTTTGGAATGGCGGGTTTGCGCGGTTCAAAACTGCCCAATCCGCCCGCGATGGCGATGACGGGCGCGTGAACTTGCGTTCCGCGATGCGTCGTGAGCGTAAACGTTCCGTCTTCGTGTTGTTCGATGGCTTCGGCGCGTTCGCCAAGTGTGAAAGTCGGTTTGAAAGGCGCAATTTGTTCCATCAAATTTTCCACCAAATCACCTGCCAACACAGACGGATAGCCCGGAATATCGTAAATCGGCTTTTTGGGATAAATTTCTGTTAATTGTCCGCCCACTTGCGGCAACGAATCTACCAAATGACAACGCAATTTCAGCAAACCCGCTTCAAAAACGGTGAACAATCCGCAGGGTCCCGCACCAATTATCAACAAATCGGTTTCTATTTTCTCTTTCATTTTCGTTAATTTTTTATGCCTTTTACAAATAAATCTAAAAAAGCGGCGCAAAATTAACAAATTTCCAGCGATAAAGTTCTTTTTTATTACGCTTTTTTAAGGCAATCAAAAAGCCGATTCTTTTGGAGATTGCTTATTGCTGTGTGGATAGGCGCGGCGACGCAATTCTTCTTTTCGATAACGCAATTTTTCTAACGCACCCGCATTTTCTTTGGGATTGCGCGACATTTCTTTTTCGTCTTGTTCGATGCGACGGATTTCGGATTCAATTTTATCTGTTTCGCCATTCGACTCTTGTTTCGGCGGCTGCGCACTGGCTGGTGCTTGATTGTATTCGTTTTTGTTTTTTGACTTCCTCGGAATCGGTTGTTGATTCATGTTTTTGCCGTAATTGTCGTTTTCTTCGCTACAATTTCGCGTATAATCGCTTTTGATTTTAGTGACCAATTCCAAATCCGAAGCAGACGGGTTTTTTATTTCGCCCGCAAACGTATTTGCTTCTAAAAAAAGTCCGCAACTCGTTTCCGTTTGATTGGAGTTGTAACTGCGAATTGCCCGATTGTAATAAGCTATCGCAACATTTTTTAATAGATTGGTGGAATCTAACTCGTGTTCACGCGACCATGTTTGCGCGATGGAAATTAAATCTTTCGTGGCAATCTCCGCGTGGTCGTCTTTTGCTTGGTTTCCTGATTCCGCGTGCATTTTTTCTTTTCCTCTGTGAATGTTTTCAAATTGACGGTGCAAACGCTCAAATTTTTGGCTTTCTGCTCCGAAATAAACGTGGTTGAGGCTATCGCTCCCGTTTTTTTCTATCGCAACGGCGCAAAAATGGGTCAACATTGTCAACACATCTTCGTCTGATGAAGGATACACTTTTTCCGATTCTCTGGCGGTTCCAAACTGAAACCAATTTTCTTCTTGCTTTACTTTTGGATTGAAAAACCAAAAACCGAGAAACAACAAACCAATCCAAATCATGCCAATCGTTCGCCAAAAAGAACCCGATGTCAACAACGTTCGCGTGCGAGGCGGCACAAATTCTGCACTATCCGTAGGAAAATGGTCTGCAATTTCTATATTTTTCTTTTTTTCATCTGACAATTTGGATTGAAAAACTTTGAGTTGCGCAACCGATTTTCCCAACTGTGTTTCGATGAGCGAACGTTGTTCTGCCGACGAGTTTGGCGTTATTTTACTACGCATTTTGGCTAACAAATCTAAATACGGTGCTTGCGATTCTTCTGCCGTTGATTCGGACGTTGGCGCGTCGTAATTTGCCGAACTTTCTTGCACGGGGTTGTTTGAATAGACATTTTCTGTTGAAATGGGCGTTTCTTGGGTTTGTTCATATCCCGTTCGAGCGTTGGGTTCTGGCGTGGTGTCGTTCTGCGCGATTTGTTCCCACGCCGAAACGATTTCTAACAAATTGGAGCCGACACGACCATTTTGCAGCTGAAATTCTGACGAACTCAACGTTCCCAAGTTATATTTTCGAGCAATATCTTGAAATTGTGTTTGCAGCAACACCAAACGCTGTTGAAACTCAACGCCTTCAATCCAGCCTTTCGCTTTCGCGATGGCTTCGGTTGTTTTGCCGTTTGCTAATAAATTGCGGATTTCTTCGGCAGCAGGATGCGGTTCGGGAGCTATCATTTGATTATTTTTTTTATTGTCTCATAAAAATTGGTACAAACTTACAAAAAAAATAAATAAATTGATTACTTTTTATTTCTCATGTCTTTTATTATCAAAAAAACACAAGCCAAACAAGTCACTAAATATAAAATATTTAACGCAGGTTTTTCAAATGTAAACGTTTCAAAATTAAATTTTTTACACGTTGAAACACCTAAAATAATGGCAATAATTGCCAACGCAGGATTGATGGAACCTTTCATAATTTCTTTTTTTTTATTTTTTTAAAATGAATTAATGATGTTGATGAAAATATGCTGAAAAATATGCCCCCCCCAGTATTTCCCTCATTTTTTAAGCTATTTTGCTAATTCTTCATCAATTTTTTTGATTAAATTTTTAGCATACGCCTTTGTGAATAAAAACGCTTTGGCGGCTTCTTGTTTATAAACCGCGTTAGTCAACAATAAATTTCTAATTTGATTGGTTTTGAGGGCTTTGATTTTTTCTGTTGCAGACACGATATTTAAAGAATCTTTTACGACAGGCATAAATTTAGTCATTTCGGGAATTAATTGCGTCATGGTCACATTTTTGTCCACATCGCACCATTCAATACAATAAGGAATCATTAGCGTATAATAATTAAAAAAAAGTCTCTTTAACGAATCATTTTTGATGAGATTGGTGTGGGCATTTTGTTTGATTTCTTCATAAGTCATCATATTTGACTTGAAAGCAGAATAACTGGTCGCCATGTCAATGAACATGTCTAAACTATCTAAATTTTCTTTATTTTGCTGAAAATATGCCAATTTATTGATTCCTTTCGCCCAA
>JBJOPA010000003.1:0-7269 GCA_046051005.1 Bacteroidota bacterium | reverse complement strand
GATTGGTTCACAAGTGGAATTGCGCAATTTTGACTCCACAGCGACTGGGCGATTGGATACAATAGTGAATGATAGTTCATTTTCCATCCAAAATGGCAGTGCCTTCCAAAATCCTTGTGGAAATTACATGGCGCGAGCGCGTATCCTTTGTGTGGGCAACCTTTATTCGAGTTGGTCTAGCTGGTATCCCGTTGAATGGATAAATAATATAAACCGTTCAAGATTCACCGTTTTGAGCGATACTAGCGGGCGGCTTAGTTGGTCGGTTTTCAACCCATTGCGCAATTTCAATTTTAATCTCGATATTTTGGGAGGTGGACAAGTCAGAAACATCCGTACCCAAGATACGAGCCTCGTGGTGACGGGCTTACAGCGTTGTGCAAATTATCGTTATACCATATCCCTTCGATGCCCACAAACAGAGCTCGATGCATTAGCTCATTTCGGGGGTTTTAACACTACTATATGCCCGCCTGCCACTTGTACGCCACCAAGCAACTTTAATTTGACGATTAATGCTGCGGGAGACACCATTTTAAGTGACACACTTTTGCGCTGGCAGTCTGGTAATACTTCGGTTCGAGCAACTACTATTCGAAATTGGACAAATCCGTGGCTGCCAATTACGGCAGCAGCAAGTTATGGATTTCCAGCGGGTTCGACTACCGGTGTAATGCACATGCGTTCCTTAAATTTGACGAACTGTCAACACAATTATATATTAGCTTACAATTATTGTAGCAATGGCAGCGAAAGTGAAGCTGTCATCATTCCGTTTACTTATCGTCCGCAAAATGTAGTTTGTTTACGCGGTGGCGGAACGGGCGCGACGGGCAGAAATGCCGTTTCCAGTACCGTTCAACTTGATGTTTCGCCCAATCCGAGCGATGAAAATGCCGTCATTCGCTATGAAATTCAAGATGTAGAAACGGAAATTCGTAGCGTTTCCTTACATTTTTTCAATTTGCAAGGTCAAGAAATGATTAAAAAAGTGCGCAACGAAGACATTTTAGGTGCGCAACGAATCAATTTGGACGCAGCAGATTTGCCAACTGGCACGTATTTAGTCCAATTGCGCGGTGACGGAAAAATTCTGAAAACTACGAAATGGGTGAAATTATAAAATAATCGGGTAAAAAAGCCCCCCCCCCAGTATAAAAAGCCTTTTTAGCGGCTTGGATACTGGGGGGGGCTTTTTTTTTATACTTTTTTTCAAAAAAACTTTTTTATTTGGGCATTTGTATCTATATTTGTAATCAATTTACAAATTTGACAACAAAAACCTTAAAATAGCGTTTTTATTAAAAAGGAAATCATAAAACAACTCTATAAAATGATTATAAATTTTTCATTTCAAAACTTTGGTTCTATCAAAGAAAAGCAAACGCTTTCTTTTGAAGCAACCAAATCAAAGCATTTGGAGGAACATTTTGTCGTCCAAGTGGGCAAGTTTCGTTTGCTCAAAATGGCGTTGCTCTATGGCGCAAATGCTTCTGGAAAAACAACCGTTTTGCAAGCGTTATTTTTTCTACAACACATGATATTATATCCAGAAGATACAAAAACGGAAAAAATTGCATTCAACCCTTTTCTATTTGATACCGAAACGCCACATCAAAATACCGTATTTTCTATTGATTTTATTCAATCTGAAATTAGATATTCTTACGAGGTAGCATTTAATGAAAATTATATTGCCCATGAATCCTTATATGTTTTCAATCCAAACAAAGCCCTCGTATATACGCGAACGACGGATGCGGAAAAAGAATTGGCAATTATCAAATTTGGAGATAAATTTAAAAAAAATCATGATATATTAGCTACTAATACACTTTGGAACAATACCGTTTTAGGAGGTTTTTTGAAAACGAATATTGAGTTTAAAGAATTAAAAGTAGTAACAGAATGGTTTGAAAAATATTTGCAAGAATTAGTAAATACCAACACTAGACTTGAATCTTATGCCACAAATCGAATAAAAAATTCAATAACTCAACAAAAGATAGTAACAAATATCTTACAAAAAGCAGATTTTAATATTTCTAATATTTTGCTTGAAGAAAGAGAAAAAGAAAAAAGTAATATAGGAACTGTAATAGGCAATATTTTGAAGAACATTTTTTCAAAAAAAATAGACTATCCTATGAAAATGATAGGTAAGTTAGAACATATATCAGTTAAATTTGAACATACCGTCGATGATCAAAAATATGAACTGCCTTTTGATAGCGAATCAGAGGGAACGCAGCGTTATTACGGTTTCGCTGGTTTATTGGCTTTGTTGATTTCTGATTCTATCATCTTGCCCATTGACGAATTGGAGTCTTCATTGCACCCCGATTTGTATGTGCATTTTTTGTTGTCGTTTCTGATGAACGCCAAGCAATCTCAACTAATTGCGACGACCCACAACCGCGAAATTTTGGGCGACCGCGACCTATTTAGACCCGATGCCATTTGGTTTACCGACAAATCGGACGGTTGCGCGACCAAACTCTACTCGTTGGCGGATTTTGATAGTGCGACGGTTCGCGACACCACCAATGTTCTAAACGCTTATAAAATTGGCAAACTGGGCGGCGCACCTCGTTTGGCAGACTATTACATTGACCATGAATAGAATGCGAAACAACCAAACGCCCAAGCGTCACACGGTGGCGGTGATTGTTGATGGCGAAACGGAAATGTGGTATTTTCAGATGCTGCAACGCAATGAAAAAACGTTAAATGTTGCCATTTCGCCTAAAATTCCGCAGAAAAAAAAGTTGTCTGACCAATTCGACGAAGTCAAAAAACAAGCAAAAGATTATGATAAAGTCTTTTGGGTCGTTGATTTAGACGTAATTTTGAAGGAAGAAAAAGAAAAAAAGGGTAAATTTCAAACTTTTGAAAAATATCGTCGGCAACTTGAAAAGTATAAAAATGTGGTGGTCATTGTGAATAACCCATGTCTCGAATTTTGGTTTTTGCTGCACTTTCAAGCCACGCAAATCACTTCGGGTAAATGCGTTGATGCTGAAAATTCATTGAAAACCCATATCGAAAACTACAAAAAAGAGCGGCATTTTTTCACCAAAGAAGGGAAAGATATTTATTTGCGGCTCAAACCAAATTTAAAAACTGCGATTGAAAACGCGAAACGTTTGGGCAGTTTTGATGGTAAATTGCCAGAAAAATCCGTTTGCGAAATGCACCTCTTTTTTGAAGCAAAAGAATTTAAATCTATTTTTGGGGAATTGTGAACCCATAAAAAAAAACATCGAGCCTTGCGGTTCGATGTTTTTTTTTCAATTTTCTGAAAAGAAAATTTATTGGAATATACGCAATTCTTTGATACGAGCGCGTTTTCCTACGTATTTGCGTAAGTAGAACAAACGAGCGCGACGTACTTTACCGCGTTTGATAACTTCAACGCTATCAATGCTGGGCGAATCCAATGGAAAAATACGCTCTACACCAATCGAGTTCGAGATTTTACGAACCGTGAAAGTGCGCGTTGCGCCATGTCCTTTGATTTGAATCACGTCGCCGCGATACGCCTGTACGCGAACTTTGTCGCCTTCAATGATTTTGTAATTCACAATAACCGCATCACCTGCACGGAATTTTGGCATTGCTTTTGGCGCGGCAGGAACGGGTTTGCCTTCTTCTGCTGCTTTTTCGATTTCAGCGGCAAGTTTTGCTTCCGCTTGTTTTTTTAGTTCTTCGTGAACCAATTTGATAATTGAATCCATTTTTTTATCTCAAAATGCTATCAAATAAATAAATTGGAAAGAGGTCGCCAAACGCATATTTTTTAAACATTATAAAAAACTACTGGTACATTTCCTGTCAAAAATCTAAAAATGCTTTTCCATTTTCATCAAAAAGCGGCGCAAAGATACACCTTTTTCTCATTTCTTTCTTCATTATTTTAAAAAAATATTTTTAAACTTCAAAACTTTATCCCTTTTCCGCAAAAAAACGCCTAATTTTGCGCCGAAAAATGACAAAAAACCGCCGATATACTGGGGGGTAGCCTTTTTTGAAAAAAATAATAAATTTTAATAGAAAAAAATATGGAATACAAGCCAAGTAGCATCGAGTCGAAATGGAAAAAGTTTTGGCAAGACCACAAAACTTATCGCGTAGAAAACGGCGGAGACCGACCCAAATTTTATATTTTGAACATGTTCCCCTACCCTTCGGGCGCGGGTTTGCACGTCGGACACCCGCTTGGCTACATTGCAACCGATATTTTTGCCCGCTACAAACGCCTCAAAGGTTTCAATGTCTTGAACCCCATGGGCTACGATTCATTTGGTTTGCCTGCCGAACAATACGCCATTCAAACGGGTCAACACCCTGCCCTCACGACCGACCAAAACATAGCCACCTATCGCCGACAACTCGACAATATCGGTTTTTCATTCGATTGGTCGCGTGAAGTGCGCACGTCGGAACCGTCTTTTTACAAATGGACGCAATGGATTTTCATGCAATTGTTCAACAGTTATTACGACAAAACGGCAGATTCGGCACGTCCGATAGCCGATTTAGTGCAACAATTGGCAGCAAATGGCAATCAAAATTTAAACGCCGTGTGCGACGAAGATACCCCCCCAGTATCCGCCGCCGAATGGAACGCCATGAGCGAACGCGACCAGCAATTGTTTTTGTTGAATTATAGATTGACATTTCCCGAAGAAAGTTTTGTGAATTGGTGTGCAAAATTGGGTTCCGTTTTGTCGAACGACGAGGTAAAAGACGGCGTTTCGGAACGCGGCGGCTACCCCGTAGAACGCAAAAAAATGAAACAATGGAGCATGCGCATCACTGCTTATGCCGACCGTTTGTTGAAAGGTTTGGACCATGTGGACTGGTCAGACGCACTCAAAGAACAGCAACGCAACTGGATTGGTCGCTCGCAAGGCGCGTCCGTCGTGTTTGATTCCGAATCGGGCGATAAAAAAATTGAAGTTTTTACGACTCGTATTGATACCATTTTTGGCGTTTCGTTCTTGGTGTTGGCTCCTGAACACGAGTTTGTTGCCGATTTGACCACCGAAGCACAGCGTTTTGAAGTCCAAAGCTATCAGCAATGGGCAGCTTCGCGTTCTGATGTTGACCGTCAGGCAGAGAAAAAAGTGTCGGGCGCGTTCACGGGCGCGTATGCCATCAATCCATTTAGCCAAGAGCGCGTACCGATTTATATCGCCGACTACGTGTTGGCGGGCTACGGAACGGGCGCGGTGATGGGCGTTCCGTCGGGCGACCAACGCGACTGGTTGTTTGCCAAACATTTTGATTTGCCCATCGTGCCAATCCTCGATGCCCAAAAAGACATTGATACCGCAGCCGATGCCACCAAATCTGGCGTTTATATCAATTCAAATTTCATCAACGGTTTCACCTACGAAGAAGCCCTTCCGATGCTCGTCGAATGGCTCGAAACCAAAGAAATCGGCAAAGCAAAAACCCAATATCGCCTCCGAAATGCCGTCTTTTCGCGGCAACGATACTGGGGGGAGCCTGTTCCAGCCTATTGGAAAGACGGTGTCCCTTATTTGATTGACGAATCAGAATTGCCGCTCGTGTTGCCAAATGTTGATAAATATTTGCCCACCGAAGAAGGCGAACCGCCACTCGGACGCGCCGAAAATTGGAAATACAAAGGAAAATATGAATACGAACTTTCCACCATGCCCGGTTGGGCGGGGTCGAGTTGGTATTTTTATCGCTACATGGACGCGCAAAATGACCACGCCATAGCCTCAAAACCTGCCATTGATTATTGGCAACAAGTGGATTTGTATCTCGGCGGGTCGGAACATGCCGTAGGACATTTGTTGTATAGCCGTTTTTGGAATTTGTTTTTATATGATTTGAAACTCATTCCTCATTCAGAATATGCGGCAAAACTCGTCAATCAAGGCATGATTCTCGGAAGAAGTTTGTTTTTGACACTCAAATCGGGTCGAAAATTGCATATCAATGTCAATTTAGCGGACGAAAAAGACCGTTTGTCGAAACAAAATTACGAAACAATGGTGAAAACCGACAATCGTTTTGAAGGAATTGACATCGAAAATGACATTGATTGGAAAACCGATGAAGACGGAAATGCCTTTACCACTTTGCGTCCAGAGGTCGAAAAAATGTCGAAAAGTAAATTTAATGTCGTCAATCCTGATGATATGATTGAAAAATATGGCGCAGATTGTTTCCGAATGTATGAGATGTTTTTGGGTCCGTTAGAAGATTCAAAGCCTTGGAATACGAACGGAATTAGTGGCGTTTCTGGATTTTTACGGAAATTGTGGAGCTTGTTCTATGAGCAAAATCCGAACGGAAATTCAAAATTATTGTTGACCGAAGATGCGCCGACGGCTGCCGAACTCAAAGTGTTGCACAACGCCATCAAGCGCGTAAATGAGGATATTGCGCGGTTTTCGTTCAATACTTGCGTTTCTCACTTTATGATTTGTGTGAATGCGTTGAGAGAATTGAAATGCCACAAACGCACCATTTTGTCAGAATTGATCGTGTTGTTGGCTCCATTTGCGCCCTTCATGAGCGAGGAGTTGTGGGAAACATTGGGCAACACTTCGTCCGTGACGCAAGCCAGTTATCCAATCGCAAATTTGACGTTTTTGGTAGAATCGGAAATCGTTTACCCCATTTCCATCAACGGAAAACGGCGCGGTGAACATAGTTTTGCTGCCGACATGCCCGCCGACGAAGTCGAAAACATCGCACGAACGCTTGATTTTGTCGTAAAATGGACGGAAGGCGCGACCATCAAAAAAATAATTGTCATTCCTAATAAATTGGTGAATATTGTAATTTGATGCACCTTTTCAAAACAAAAACCGCGTTTGTGGAATCCACGAACGCGGTTTTTGTTTTGTTTTTTTTGAAAAAAAGCTACCCCCCAGTATCCAAACGCCAAAAAGGGGATTTTGGGAATCAAAAACGAATTAAAAAAATTTTGATTTTTTATGGAAATAAAAAATTGATTGAAATTATAAATTTTCCTTATTTTTGTGGTCTAAAAACGTTTTTTTATGTTATCCAAAAAGAAGATACAAGTCAACAAAGTCAATCGTGTGAAACGCAATTTGTTGGTTCAAAAACAACAAAAACAGGCAGTTTCGCCCCATGCCTTGTTGCGTTTTGGAACCAATATGTTGCAAATACCCATTGGATTTAGCGTCCAAACGGGCAGTTTCAGCGCGTTTGAACAAGCCGAAACGGTGGCGGCAACATTGGAATTACAATTCAAAC
>JBJOPA010000002.1:0-4178 GCA_046051005.1 Bacteroidota bacterium | reverse complement strand
TGTAACGCTTTCAGTTGCCACCGCAGGTACAGGAACCGTTACACGAGTAGAGTTTTATGATGGTGCGACGTTGGTTGGGACTTCCACCACCGCGCCATACACCGCCGTTGTATCGAATCTTTCCGCCAGAACGCATGGTTTTTATGCAAAAATTTATGTTGGAAATCAACTTGAATTGTCCAATATTGCTTCTGTGGTCGTTGGTTTACAAAAACCTTATAACGATGCCGTTATTTCTATTCCCGCGCAAACCATTGAAGCGGGGAATTATGATTATTACGAAGGAGGCATTGGACAAAATATTGCTTATTTCGATGCGACGGAAAGAAACGAGGCAGGTTCGTTCCGCGCACCCGAATACGTGGACGCGGCATCAACGGGGAGTGAAGGAAACACCGTTGGTTGGATAGAGAATGGCGAATGGCTCGAATATACCGTCAATATTACCCAAGAAGGGACGTATGATTTGTCTGTAAGATACACATCGGGCTTAAATACTGGGGGGGGACCCTTTCACATCGAAGTTGATGGAAATACGGTTCGCAACAACATTACGGTCGGTTTTACAGATAATAATTGGAGTAATTGGGCGACAAAAACAATTTCAGGCGTGATTTTACCTGTGGGACAACACGTCATTCGCCTCTTTTTTGACAACGGAGGACTCAATGTCGGTAGAATTTCGTTTACGCGCACGGGCAACGCCAATCCTGAATTAATCGTTTCAACAAACGCCCTCAACGTGCCGATGATTGCATTGGCTTCCAATACATTTAACATTACGTCAAATGTCAGTTGGACGGCGCGGAGCAATCAAAACTGGCTTACGGTCAGAGATACATCGGGGTTTGGCAATACAACCGTTTCGGTCATTGCGCAAGAGAATACGACAACATCGGCGCGGACGGCAACCGTCACGGTTACAGGCGCGGGCGTAGGTACGCGAACCATTACGGTGACGCAAGATGCGGGCGGTTTTGCCTATCTTCAAACATCGGCGACTGCTTTAACCATCAATGCGGCTGCGAATAGTACGCAATTGTTTGATATTACGTCAAATGTCGCTTGGACGGCTGCCTCTAATCAATCGTGGTTAACGGTTTCCAATCCAAGCGGGACAGGCAGTGCCAACGTGACATTGACGGCACTCGCGAACACGGCTGCTGCCAATAGAACTGCCAATGTTACGGTCACAGGCGCGGGCGTAGCGGCTCGAACCATTACGGTGACGCAAAACGCTGCGCCTTTGGTGTTGACTTTGCCGATTGATTTTGAGGCGGTGGTTGGAACCTATGCGTTTGTTGATTTTGACGGCGGCGTAGGCACGGTCATTGCCAATCCGAATCCGACGGGCATCAATACGAGTGCCAAAGTGGGTAAAATTGTTAGAAATGGCGGTGCAACTTGGGCGGGCAGTAAATTGATATTGCCCAATAGATTAGATTTCACGACGACCAATACGTTTTCGATGAAAGTCTATTCGACCCGCGTGGGCATACCCGTTTTGTTTAAATTGGAGGGAAATGCTGCAACCGAAGTCTTGACCCGCACCACCATTGCCAATGGTTGGGAAGAGTTGCGATGGAGTTTTGCGGGCAGACCAGCCAATACGTATAATGAATTGGTGTTTATGTTCGATTTTGGTACGGTGGGCAATGGGTCGGCGAGTTCGACGTTTTTGTTTGACGATGTGAACCTCACGACGGGAACATCGGGAACTACGGAATTAGCGGATTCAAAGATTTTGATTTTCCCAAATCCTGCCAATGATAGATTATTTATCGGTGGATTGACAGAAAAATCGGTCATTTCGATTTACGATTTTAGTGGAAAACTGCTTTTCCATGCGGCAACGGACAATCATCAGATAGACATTAGCGGTTTCCCAAATGGCATCTATTCCATGAGAATTGAAATGCCAACAGGTTTCGTGATGAAAAAATTTGTAAAACAATAAAATATCGAGATTTGCCTCCATTTTTCGATAAATTTCCCCTTTGGGGGTTAGGGGGCTTACCCCCCAGTATCCAAGCCCTTTCGCACCCGCGAAAGGGCTTTTTTATGATATTTTTTTTACTTTTTCCGAAAAAAATGAAAAAACGTTTGGTGGTTTTGTGGAATATGTATATCTTTGCAAAGTAAAAATTGTCCTACATTAAAAAAGAATAAAAATGAAAAAATATATAATTATTTCAATATTGATAATATTTTTTGTGTGTAGTTGTTCCAAAAAGACAAATACGATTGATAGCCCACCAGTGCAAGTTGAAGGCTCGAATGACGACTTAAATACAATTGAATTGCCTGCTCCAGAAGATTTCGGGGGAGGGTCGTTCAATATTACTTTTTCAAAACTTTTAGTTAATAGAAACAATTTTAAACATATTTATCAAAAAACTACAGGCATTACTTGTGGTGGTAGTGCTTGCCTTCCAACTTCATATATGATAGCAAGAGCAATTGTTTATCCGAACAGAGCTTTTTCTGTGAGAGAATTAAATAATATAATAGAAGGAATGGGAACAGTATGCGGAACAGGAACAGGAATAACAAAATGTCAAACATATGCAAAAAACGATATTGGTACTTGCAATCCTTCAATACCAGGAACAACTGATAGAGAAATAGCAAAAAAATATATAAAAGATAATTTGCAAAAGGGCTTACCCGTCATTTCACTTGTTAGAATAAAGGCTGCCACAAGTCCGTCTAGCTCAAGTTACCTATCAGAATCAACTGGCTTTGGGCATTTTGTAACTATTGTTGGTCTAGAATTAACTACAAATGGTACGGGAAGCATAGTTTATTATTTTGATCCATTAGATAAAACAGGAGTTATTAGAGAAGCAAATTACACCACATTTTTAAATTCTTGTTTAGCTGGTAGTTCAGCAAATCTCTATAATATAATTGGAGTTGGCTGTGAAGTAGATGTTCCTACCTCAACTAATGATATTGATAAAAATATGTTAGTATATTGGAGCTTTGATAATAATAATGGTTCTGATGAGAGTGGTAATCAAAATAATGCATATAATACAACAGGTTTTTCATTCATAGAAGGTGTAAATGGAACTGCATTAAACAAAACAAATATGGTTGGTTATACCACAAGTTTTTATCATTCAAACGCGATTAGTATGACTAATGAGGTGTCTTTTTCTTTTTGGTTGAAAAGGTATAATAACAACTCAGGAAATACATTCTCATTTTTAGATATACTTAATGAGAATACTTCTAGTTCGGTTCAACCAGGTATAACAGGCTCTACGAATCAGTTTTATTTTGGTTATAGTAGTCACAATATATATACTGAAGCTACCTTATTTAATGATAACAACTATCATCATATTGTTGTAAATGTCAATAATGATAAAATTGATTTATACATTGATGGTCAATTAAAAAATTCTTTAAATCCAATTCCCATTGTACCAATGCCTACATCTCTAAAAATAGGTTTATTATGTAATGGAAATGCTAGTATTGACCAATTTAGAATTTATAATAAATTTTTATCAGTAGAAGAGATAAGTAAACTGTATGTATTGAAAAAATAGCCCCCCAGTACTCCGCCTCGCGCCCGCGCACGAGGCGGATTTTTTTTGAAAAAAAGGTCAAATTTCAGAAAAAGAGCTTATTTTTGCAAGAAAATAAGAGAAAATGATGACGAAAGAAAAATACATCAATCCATTTACGGATTTTGGATTTAAGAAATTGTTTGGTACAGAACCCAACAAGGCTTTGCTCATCAATTTTTTGAACGAAGTGATTTTACCCGAACAACGTAAGATTACAGATTTGACGTATAAAAAAAACGACCATCTCGGGGCAACCGAGTTTGATAGAAAAGCGATTTTCGATTTGTATTGCGTTGGAGAAAACGACGAACGGTTTATCGTCGAAATGCAAAAGGCAAAACAAAATTATTTCAAAGATAGAACCTTATTTTATTCCACTTTTCCGATTCAAGAACAAGCTCAAAAAGGCGATTGGGACTATCAATTGTCCGAAGTTTTTACCGTTGGAATCCTAGATTTTACTTTTTCTGACGATGCGCAAAACGGCGAAGTTCGCCACGAAGTTGTTTTAAAAGACCAAAATTGCCGCGTTTTTTATGATAAATTGACGTTCATTTATCTCGAAATGCCCAATTTTACGAAAACCGAAGCCGAATT
>JBJOPA010000001.1:0-4119 GCA_046051005.1 Bacteroidota bacterium | reverse complement strand
AAACTTTATTTTCCTCAAACTTATCAAAATCTATTGCAACAAAATATTGTTTCGGACTATTCGATGGGTTTTTCGGACGACGTAGGTTTTCGCGCAGGCACAAGTCAATCTTTTTTTTGGTTTGATTTGTCAAAAAACGAGTCCACGCAGCTAAAAATTTTTCCATTTGCAGCAATGGACGTAACGCTTAAAAATTACCTAAAACTTTCGCCCGAAGCCGCCATTGAAACGCTCGAAAATCTGAAAAACGAGGTTCAAAAAGTGAATGGAACGTTCACCACGCTTTGGCACAATTCGTCGTTAAGCGAATCCGACGATTGGAAAAATTGGCGAAACGTCTATGAAAAAATCGTCGAAAATGCAACAAAAACATAGAAAAAGATAACAAAATATAGCAAAAAGCCTTGAAAAGTCGTACTTTTCAAGGCTTTTTTGAAATTTATCAGAAAGTTTACACTTTAAAATTTATAACCAATTGACAACAACGTTCTGCTCGGATTTCTTCCGAAATCGTACTGCGTTCCCGAAACGGTGATGTGGTCTCCATATTTGTAAAAATTACCTTCATACCGCAAATCGAGGGAAAGATGCGACCCCAAATCGAGTCCAATTCCCACTTGATAGCCCCATTTCATGGCGGCGAGGGTTTGTTTGTAGGCGCGGAATGCATCCACAATTTGAGACGAACTGCCCAAATTTAGATGTCCGACGGGCGCAGCTTGCACGCGCAAAATGCTGGTTTTGAAGCCAATAAAAAACGGAATATCCAAATTATTAAAGGTTTCTTTTTTCAACGAATCGGCGATGACGCGGCGCGTGCTGGTGACGCTATAATTTGTGCTAGAAGAATTGAACAAAATTTCGGGCTGAATGAAAATCGGTCCGATATTTTGACGCACCCAAACGCCGCCGTGAATGCCATAACTGGCTTGTTGCAAGCGAAAACGCAAGGTGTCGGCGGTGATGACGTTGGCTTGGTTGGCTTTCAAATCGGGCGTGCTGCCGCCGATGCGAACGCCATAAACGAATTGTGCATGGAGATTTGTCTGAACGATGGCAAAAAACGCCACGATTGCTAATAATTTTTTCATAATACGATTTAATAATTTTTTGATTTTTTGAAAAATTTTTTTTGATTAAAACTGATATTTTTTAAAACGAAATAAACCGTTAAATCGTGTCAAACTTTGCGCCTAAAACTCAAATTTTAACAAAATTTTAATTTTTTATCGTTCAAAAGTCATTCTTTCTCCTTTTTTGTAGTCAAAAAAATCGCCGTTGTGATAGGCAAGATGCCCGCTCACGATGGTCGTTTCGACCAAACCCGTCATCGGAATCGCCTCCAAAGGCGACCATTTGCATTGATAATAAATGTTTTCCCTTTTCACGCGAAAACGTTGGTTCACGTCAACGATGGCAACGTCCCCCCAGTATCCTTCGTCCAAAAAGCCGCGTTTTTCGACTTGAAAACAAATGGCAGGCGCGTGACACATTTTTTCAACAATCTTTTCGATAGAAATTTTATTTTCATGGTAAAATTTGAGCATCATCGCCAAACCATGTTGCACAAGCGGCAATCCACTGGGCGCATCGAGATAAATTTGCGATTTTTCTTCGAGCGTATGCGGCGCGTGGTCGGTCGCAATCACGTCCAAACGGTCGTCGAGCAGCGCGTCGAAAAGGGCAAGTTGGTCTTTTTTGTTTTTGATGGCGGGATTGCACTTGATTTTGTTGCCCAACACTTTGTATTGATTAGAATTAAAATACAAGTGATGTACACAAACTTCGGCAGTGATGCGTTTTTCGGCAAGTGGAATGTTGTTTTTAAACAATGGCAACTCAATTTCCGTACTCAAATGCAAGACATGCAACCTTGTGTTATAACGTTGTGCCAACTTGACCGCCAAAGACGACGACAACAAACAAGCATGTTCAGAGCGAATGGCAGCATGGTGCGCAGGTAGACAATTGTTGCCATAACGTAGGCGATATACATTCAAATTATCTCTAATTGTTTTTTCGTCTTCGCAATGGGTTGCTATCAATGCGGGTGCTTCCTTGAAAATATTTTCTAATGCTTCGGTATTGTCCACGAGCATATTGCCCGTGCTGCTGCCCATAAAAATCTTGATGCCACAAACATTTTTAAAATCTGTTTCCAAGATATTTTCCAAATTATCGTTGGTTGCGCCGATGTAAAACGAATAATTTGCCAACGAAGACATTGCGCCCATTCTATATTTGTGGTCGAGCAAAGGTTGTGTTATGGTTGGCGGCATGGTGTTTGGCATTTCCATGTACGAAGTAACGCCGCCTGCAACGGCAGCCCGCGATTCGGAGGCAATGGTGGCTTTGTGGGTCAATCCGGGTTCTCTGAAATGGACTTGGTCGTCAATGATTCCGGGTATCACAAATTTTCCCGTCGCATCTATCTCATGGTCAATTCTGAGTTCGCCCGCATCAATTTCTTTCGCAATTTTCTCAATTCGTTGATTTTTTATCAACATATCGCCTTCAAAAATTTTTCCACGATTGACAATTTGCCCATTTCGTATTAAAATAGTTTGCATAGCTTTGGGTAGATTTTTATGAATGTTTTTTCTATTAAAAAACGGTTGACCTAATTTTCAAAAAAAAGCCTCGTGCGCGTATGGACACGCACCAGGCTTTTGATATTATTTTTTACAAATATTCGACGAATGATTAACCTTGCGCCTGAATCGTTGGTACTGCACCACCTTGATTGATGAGAAAGTACGAAATCAAGCACAAAGCGAACAAAGCCGCCGCCAAATACCACGTAAATTTTTCTACTGCATCTGTCGAACGCGCTGCACCGAGCATGTTGTTTACGCCCGAACCCATCGTAGCGTCCACGCCGCCACCTTTGGGATTTTGAATCAAAACGATGCCGACCAATGCGAATGAAACGATGGCAATCAAAACTGTCAGAAAATTAAGCATTTTTCTTATTTTTTAAAATTTTATAAAAATTATTTTGTAATGAATCGTGATTTGAAAAAATTAGTCTTTCAAGGCTCATTTTTCAAGCAATTCAATTTTCGCCGCAAAGTAAGCACTTTTTTCTGGGAATTTCAAACTTAAATTGCGATACATTCTAATTGCCTCTTCTTTTTGTCCTTGCCAAGCCAAAATATTTGCCAAAGTTTCGGACAAAAGCTCGTTATCGGGCGTAATACTGCGCTCGGCGAGGGGGTGCATGGCTTCTTTTTTCTTCTTTTTTTTATCTGTTTTGTCGAAATTTTCCAGCGTTTCGGCTTTTTTTTCCGTTCGTACTGGGGGGGGCGGCGTTGCACCGATAAAACCCATGTCCTCCTCTTCGGAGGCTTCAAAAATACTGTCCAATTGAAAACTACTAATTCGTCGCATAGATTCCTTCTTTTTAACATCTAAATCGGTTTTTTCTTGCACCGATTGTTCAAAAATAGAGGTAGAGGCTTCGGCTATCACGTCTTCGATAGTCGCTTCCTCACTTGTTTTTTGCTGTTCCGAAATGTAATTTTCTCTCAAAAGTGCTTCTAATCGCTCCATTGCCGTTGATTTTTGCGGCGCATCGAGGTCATTTTCTGCTGTATTTTTTAGCTGTTTTTTTTCTTTTTCGTCCAAATCGTCTTGCAACCAAACGCCAAAACTGCTGACGGGTTTTTCGATGATTTCGGTTTCAAAATCATCGTCTTCGTCGTCCTCATCGTCGTCAAAATATTCGCTATCTGAGTCCGAATCCGTGTCTGCATCGGCAAGCGGCGAAAATTCCCATTCTACGACATTGTTTTCTTTTTTATCCGTTGCCGCCGATTCTACGGCATTTTGCGGCGAAAAACTGGGCATTTCGTAGCCAAATTCGTCCACTTCTGGCGCGTCGTCTTCGTCGTATGCTTCGTCAAAAAAGTTTGCAAAATTAATGTTTTTGATGATATTTTCTTCTGCTTCGATGATAATTTTATCTTCTTCTGACAAATTTTTGAGTCGCTCGATTTCGGCGATTTGAAGGGCAGCAATTTCTTCATCGCTGTCCAATTTCGTCAATCCGAGCAACGACAAATCGTTCAAATCCCAATTATCCGCCACTTTTTCTTCAAAATTGGGCAAAATGGGGTC